>CAYUTB010000006.1:13171-33380 GCA_964447425.1 uncultured Candidatus Bathyarchaeia archaeon | reverse complement strand
CAGTCATGGCTTTTGGGCTCGCCATGGGAACCAACGGCGATGAATCTCCAGAGGAATTCAAGACAATCAGGGACCAGATGCGAGCCTATACACAGGAGTTTTTGAAAGCATTCGAGGCAAAGTGGGGCAAGATTAATTGCTTTGACTTGCTGGGAGCAGACACTAGAACTCCAGAGGGAAAGGCGAAGCATGAAGAGAATAAAGCAAAGGGACTCTATTTCTGTGAGGACTTTGTTCAGTGGTCGGCGGATAAGGTTCTTGAGATCCTCGATGAAAAGGGGATCAAACCCCTACAATAAATACCATTATTTACTATAACCCCTATCATTATTACCCATTCAAAAAAGTATATAAATCGGGGAAGCAAGGAAGCCTCATCGGGGTAAGCTTCACGCTTGGTTTGTCGCAGAACCATCCCCGATAAAAATCAATTTTTAAAAACGATAAAAAAAATAAAAATTGGATTGGTTAGACGTTTATCGACTCTGTGGTGTGAAGCCTAGTGCTTCAACGTTCCAGGTCATTTGTCCGAGAGTGCTGTCGTACATACCGTATACTACGTTCTGTACTCCTGCACCAAGGTCACCGTAACCCCAGACCTGGTAGTTACTTGCGTACCTGTCACCATCATCGTTGAGCCTGTTCCATCCGCTAGCACCCCACTGCCTGAATGCAGCAGGAGCCTGTAGTGGAATGATATCCAGTGCGTCGGTGCTCTGTGACTCCAAGATTGTTGAGGTCAAGATCCATCCAACGTCATAGGAACATGCACTGTAATAGCCAAATGGCTGGTTTACAAGTCCAAAGTACCTAGCGTATAGGTTGGTAAAGACCTCAGACTCAGCGGGCGCAGCGTAAGTGCTGTAAATGTGCAGATGGCTTGCCTGTGAAGGAGCGTCATCTATAGCCTGCTGTGTGAGTACTGTACCGTCAGAGCCGAACCATGGTAGACTGTATAGTGCCTCGTAGTCCTGTGCCTGGGTAATCATTGTAACGAATTCCTGGAAAGCGATCAGCTCAATGCCGACTTTGCCTTCACCGTACTGAGCGATAGCGTCAGATACTATGTTCTCTGCAGTCTGCAGATAGTTGCTGAACTCTGTTGACTCGCCTGCGTAACGGATCTTTTCAAGGATTACTCCGCCATCTGCTACGAATGCTGGCTCGAAGTAGTTGACGATGCCGTCAGCCCATGCGTCTCCCCTGTAGATTAGTACAACTGCCTCTACGCCCATGCTCTTGATCATCGCTGCGATGGCTGGAGCCTGGACTAGGTCGGTTGGACACATCCTCAGTAGATTGTCATCCTCGATGGCTAGCAGTGGACTCGTGGAGGATGTACTCCACATGAGCATGTCATTGTCGTTACAGTAGCTTAGAGCTGCCTGTGCCTGACTTGACCATAGACCACCGATAAATGAGTTAATGTCCATGGATTTGAAGCCCTGGACCTTCTCTAGGTGGACTGCTGCCTGACCTGTTGCATCGTCGATAAGGTACTCGAACTCAACGTCATAACCCATTAGTGTGGCGTATGCGTTGTAGTCAGGAACCATTATGTCCTGAATTAGCGGTGTTGCGGTTTCTAGACCCACTGTTGTGGAGCTGATGTAACCGATCTGAATAGTCTTACCCTGAAGGGGTAGTTCGACTGATACAGGTCCGGTTCCGTCTCCGCCGTCTCCGCCGCTGGGGGCTAGGAAGTATCCTGCGCCTGCACCAACGACTAGACCAACTACAAGTAGTACGATTGCTAGTGTGTTACCTTTCATTTCCAAATTGTTCACCTTATGATTGGCAAGATGCAATTACAATCATTACACTATTAATAATTTTGACTATACACATCATTATTGTAATTAGGGTAAGCATAGCATATACTACTTCATTCATTTACTTTTCATCTTAATTTACAGCAAAATATTCAATATTATGTATAGTAATATTAATATATATTTTATTTTGTTCTTTTTTAATCGTTACTAAACGTAAACAGATTAGGATCGGATTACCGTTTCATTAAAGTATGGAGCCACTAGATCCTGAAGACCTTTTAGCTCAGCTTCTGAAAACGCCGATAGACTACGATATTCTTCGTCCATAGAACTTTCAGGCTTGAAGCGCTCGATCACTAAACGGGGAGCACCTGCAAGGTAATTCGCGATCTCAAGTAGCTCCGGTTCTTCTATCAAACCTGGGACAGGCTTTACTCTGAACTCATGGCTTATACCGCTCTTCCTGATAATCTGGATGGATGAAATAATCTCTTTCACATCTATTCTGTAGTTGATTACTTCCTTGTATTTACTCAGGGGCGCAGGCATGAAGACACTGAAATAGTCCACAAAACGCTTGTCGATGAGTAACCTGACAAGGTTAGGTCGGGACGCATTTGTCTTGAGTTTAACCAGCGAGCCCTGAAATTTCAACTCCTTGAGGAAATCTACTAGTCCTCTGTGGAGGAGAGGCTCCCCCCCATCAATTGATACACCATCCAAGAACCCTAGTCTGGGGCGGAGCGTCTGCACTAAATCATCCATGCTTGTTTTCTCCATGGGGATATAGTCGTGTATAAGCTCCGCATGGGGACAGAAAGGACACCTGTAGTTGCATCCAGCGATAGTCAAACCCATGCATAGCTTTCCGGGGTAATCTATTGTGTTGAGTTTTCGCATCCCGACTATGGGGACTTCTATGTTTACTCGTTTTTTACGTCGTAGTAGACTCGTTGTCTGTACGCCTCCTTTAGTGGTTCTGATAGACTGGATACTGGAGTTAGCTTTTGGTCAATACGGGTATAGGTTTCTGTTTCTTTCCCACATATTGGACAGGTTTCTTTTTCGCCTTTGATGTAGCCATGCTCAGGGCACAGGCTGAATCTGGGGTTTATGGCTAGATAGTTGTAGCCAAAGTTTTTGATCGTTCGTCTTATCAGTAATTTCAGTTCGGTGTTGTAACTAAGACCTTGTTCTAGGTAGATCTGTTCAAGGGTTCCACCAGTGTACATGGAGTGATATTTTTTCTGATGCTCAAGTGCATCCCAAAGATCATCTCCGTGAGAAGCCTTGAGCTCGGTTGCCGGTGTAAGAAAAGCTTCCCCTGCTTCGTATTCACTGAGCAACGCACTTCCGGGTCTCTCTGAGGGATAGGATTCGATACTGTAAAGATGACCTGTCCTGTACTGGATATCCTCAATTTTTCTCAACAGGAACTCCAGCACCTTATAGGTGACGGCTTTGCCCGCGACATGTCCGAGAGGTGCATCTATGAGGGTTTCCAGCGCCTCATTCATTCCAACAAGGGTGATGACGGAGAAGCTCCAGTCAAGATTATCGATGAATTGACTGGTTAAAGGCATGTTCTCATCATCTAGTCTAGCCTCTATGAGCTTTCTTTGTGATTCCAGCGTCTCTGAGGCATTCTCGACTTGTTCATCGAGCAGGGTGAAGAAGTGTTTTTCATCTTTTGCCTCAGAGCCTATTCTAGCCAAGTTGATGCATGTGTATCCTGTCACTAACTGGTTTTCGGAGTTTCCAATTACGCCCCCTAATCTCATTTGCAGTGCCTCAGGATCGGGTTTCTCGTTTCTGGGTCTGAGGGTCTCGGGGCTGATAGTTCCTGTGATGAAGTTTTGATATGTTGGTTGACCATATTGGTATGATAATTCTAGCCACTTCTCCAGTGCAGGTGAGTCCCAGTTGGTCTGCGGGTATAGATTGATCGCTATGTATGGCTCGAAACCTCCTTTCTGCATCTGGGAGAGATAAATATCAGCGATTACGCCGTTGACTGCATCGAGAATGGTCTGTGCTTTCTCGGCCACCTCAAAGTCAGGTAATGGGACAAGGTCTAAAGATATGGTTACTTCGGATTCTGTTTCACTTATTTTCTGGAAAAACTGCTCCATCAGTGTGAAAAATCCCTGTTTTGATGGTTTTTCCTTCTCGACGAATGGGAGAATATAGTTATCAAAACTATTGAAGGTGATTGGCCCCGCCCATTCATTGCCAGATTCTTTAACCAACTGTATTATCTGTTCTAATAATTCATCAAGTCTCTCTGGAGGAGCATAATCATCGAATCCGTTCTGGATTAGTGTTTTTAGGTTCCAGCCTATGGAGTATCCTCGGTCGGTTCCGTCCTCCCAGCTGTAGATGTAGCCATTGTTCATTGTGGTGCTCCGTTTCATTGAGTAAGAGATACGTGATCAAGTAGTAGCTTTGGTTTAAGTATATTTATTGAAGAATAATGGGTAAAGTTAGAGGGATTCAGCGAATTTCTTGCCGAATTCTTTGCACTTATTTGCTTCCGTCTCAAAGTGGTACTTGACATCGGAGTCTACCATCACCAGTACTTTCTCGTAGGTCTTGTAGCCGAGCCCCTTGATCATGCCTTTGAGTTTATCCTCCATAAGCCACGCTCCATCATACCCATAGCTTCCGAATACAGCTGCTGGGATGTGGTTGATCTTCTTCTTGTTTGCCTTTGAGTAAGTCTCAATGTGGACTAAGAAGTCCTTCATATTATTCGAGATATCCGCATAGTAGACGGGTGAACCGAAGATAACTCCATCAACATCGGCTAGCATCGTCAATGGGAATGCCTCCCCGATTTTCTTCAACTCAACCTCAGCGACAGCGCTTGCGCCTTCAGCGATTGCTTTTGCCATCTTCTCGGTATTCCCGGTCTTGCTATCATAAATTACTACGATCTTCATCTGTAAACCTTCTAACACGTTTAAACGTACTACCAAACAATCGTTTCGGCGGTTTATATATAGGTTACCAAAACGTGGTTCAATCTGTGAAGACTGGGGAAGCAGACTGTAAGAGCATCATCAACAGCAGCGGCATCAAGGGAGTGGACTACGCTGTGAATCCATATATCGGGTGCAGTCACGGCTGCACATACTGTTACGCCCGGTTTATGACACGATGGTATCACCATGGCGAGAAGTGGGGAACCTTCGTTGATGTAAAGAAAAACGCAGTAGAGTGTATGATGAAGGAAGCCCCCAAGAAGAGGAGGGGCGTGATACTGTTCTCAAGCGTCACTGATGCATACCAGCCAGTTGAGAAACAGACAGAGCTAACAAGAAACCTGCTTCAAGTCCTCAAAGAATACGATTACCCCGTGGAGATCCTAACAAAATCATCTCTGGTTCAACGCGACATCGATGTGCTCGGAGAGTTCACTCAATCTGAGGTGGGGTTAACGATAACGTGCCTAGATGATAGGGTGAGGAGAGCTTTTGAACCCGGCACCTCATCGATCCTAGACAGACTCAATACACTGGAGAAGTTCAGTGACGCCGGAATACCTACCTATGCTTTCCTAGGACCGCTTCTACCATATATCTCAGAGAATGACATGGAGACCCTGCTTAACATCTTGGCGGATAAAGTAAGCAGAGTAATTGTTGACCGTCTAAACATCAAGGCAGGCAACTGGAGAGACATACTGAACACGGTTCTAAGCTCGTACCCCGAGATTTTACCAGAGTTCAAAATAGCTTCCAAGGAGAAATCAGATTACTATGAGGATCTGCGGGGTAAGATGAAGCGCTTGCTTGATGAGAGAGCTATCCCTTATGATATTGTGTATTAGGTTAAAGGAATCCATTCTCCATGATCTCGATGGTGTGACCATCGGGGTCATTGAAGAAGCACAGCCTGTTTCCATTTGCCATGGTAACGAGTCGTTTCTCAATCTTCCTCGTATCCAGTTTCGCCACTGTCTCATCGAATTTAGGCTCATGGATAGCCAGGTGGCTCCAGTTTCCTACAGGGGGCGTTCCCGGTGACCCCTGTCGTTGTACGAGTTCTAGGAGACCGCCCCCTAGATTCAGAGTGGCTATTTTAGCTTCTCCGCTCGTGAACTGGTTTACTGTGCTGAATTCAAAGATCTCTTTATAGAACTTGATGCTCTTATCGAGGTTTTTTATGTATATTCCTACGTGATCTAATTTGGCCATGAGTGTAGATAGTTTTTCATATATTTAGATTAGACGGAGAGTGGAAACGTATTTATCAGTACTTATTGTTTCTCATCTCTATATTTTATTTTAGAAATGTATATATTTGGAACTGATATTCAAAGCATTGCCGAGAATGTCCTTCATTCCAAATTGTTCACAGTCTCGGTAAATCTAAAACAAATTAATAATAAAAAAATAAAAAAGAGGAGTTATCGGCTTTGTGGCACGAATCCGAGAAGATCTAAATCCCAAATCATGGAGTCAGTCTGGCCATCATACATTCCGTAGACTTCCCAGCTTGAGGCATCATCATTGACTGCCCAGATCTGGTAGTTGCTGGCGTATCTGTCGCCGTCTTCATTGAGTCTGTTCCATCCGCTTGCTCCGAATTGATTGTATGCTGTTGGAGCCTGCAGGGGAATTAAATCCAATGCATCTGTACTCTGCGAATTGAGAATCGTGCTTACAAGTATTGTTCCTACATCGTAGCTACATGCGCTATAGTAGCCGAATGGCTGACTGACAAGTGCGAAGTACCTGTCGTATAGAGACTGGAATTTCTCTGATTCGGCTGGTGCAGCATATGTGCTGTATATCTTGAGGTGCGCTGCCTGAGTGGGGGCGTCATCGAGAGCCTGCTGACTAAGTACTGTTCCATCGTTTCCGAACCATTGTAGTCCGTATAGCGTCGGATAGTCCTGTGCCTGTGTAATCATGGTGACGAACTCGGCGAATGCGATGATCTCCACCGCAACCTTGTCCTGACCATACTCGGCGACAGCATCAGCTGCAATGTTCTCTGCGGTCTGCAGGTAGTTGCTGAACTCCGTTGACTCACCTGCGTAACGAATCTTTTCTAGGATCACGCCACCGTTTTCCTCAAACATTGGGGCGAAGATATTCACGATACCGTCAGCCCATGCGTCTCCACGGTACATCAGTATAACTGCCTCTACGCCCATGCTCTCTATCATTCGCGCCATAGCTGGTGCTTGAACCAGATCTGTTGGGCACATTCTGAAGAGGTTATCATCGGCGAGCGCGAGAAGAGGACTGGTTGAGCCGGTGCTCCACATGAGCATGTCGTTGTCGTTACAGTAGCTCAGGCTTGCCTGACACATGCTGCTCCAGGTCGCGCCGATGAATACGTTGATATCCATCGCCTTGAATCCTTGGACTTTCTCCAAGTGTACAGCTGCTTGACCTGTGGCATCGTCTACTAGCCACTCGAAATCAACATCATAGCCCAGTAACGCTGCATATTCGTTATTGTCTATTTCTTGGATATCTTTTGCGAGGGGCATCATTGTTTCCAGCCCTGCTGTTGTTGCGCTGATATATCCGATCTGAATAGTTTGTCCTTCCAGAGGAAGCTTGTTAACTATGACGGTGTTTGTTCCGTCAGCGTTTGGAATAGTTCCTTTTGGTGCGAGCATATAGCCTGCACCGGCTCCCACTAGGAGTCCAACTATTAGAACCACTATTGTAAGTGTATTTCCTTTCATTTCCATATGTATCACTGCATTATGCGGTTTTTCTGTGCACGTCTTTATCTATTATAAGTTGTGAGTCATTGTGTCCTTATTGTTATAAATATAAATTCAGTATATACATTTAATAAGTATATTATTCATTATTTATTAAAACATTTTATTATGTTTTTTTCAATATAAGTTCTCTATTTTTCGATATTTTATCTTAATATTTCAAATAATTTTGCATTATAATATTTACTATAAAAATAGAAATGATTATAAAAACACCATTTTACAATTGGATTATTATAATGAAAAATATTTAGTATAAATCATATTCTATATATTACAAAATGTATTGTTTCTCTATACTATAATCATATTACAAAGATTATAATAAATACTATAAAAAATGGAAGCTATGCTTCCTTAGGGTAATCTAGCTGGGCATGTGCGGCAGCCAAACGTGCAATAGGCACACGATATGGGCTGCAGCTTACATAGTTCAGACCGATTAGGTGACAGAACTCGATGCTGCTGGGGTCTCCGCCGTGCTCACCACAGATACCGATCTCCAAGGTTGGTCTCGTCTTCCTGCCTGCGTCAACGCACATCTTCATGAGTTTACCCACACCCTCACGGTCAATGACCTGGAATGGGTTGCTCGGAAGGAGCTTCCTGTCAACAAAGTTGAGCAGGAATTTGCCCTCCGCGTCGTCTCGGCTGATGCCGAAGGTCATCTGGGTTAGGTCGTTTGTTCCGAAGCTGAAGAACTCGGCGCTCTCAGCCATCTCGTCAGCGGTTAGCGCTGCGCGTGGGATCTCAATCATGGTCCCTATCTTGTAGTGGAGGTGTTTCATGTCTGCTTCCTTGAGTACCTTCTCGGCTACCTTCTGGAGCTTGTTCTTCTCCTCCCTGAGCTCGTTGATGTGGCTTGTGAGGGGGATCATTATCTCGGGGTGTACATCCACTCCCGCTTTCTTTACCGCTACAGCTGCCTCCATGATGGCTTTTACCTGCATCTCTGTAAGACCGGGGTACATCAATCCGGCTCGGCAGCCCCTCAGCCCCAGCATGGGGTTAGTCTCCCAGAGACTCTCCACAACCTTCAGAAGATACTCTTTCTCCTTGAGCACCGCAGGGTTCTTGCCTGTGCATCTTAGCTCTGTGACCTCTTGGAGAAGCTCTTCTCTTGGAGGTAGAAACTCGTGCATAGGTGGATCAATGAGTCTGATGATTACAGGGTAACCATCCATCGCCTCAAAGATTCCGAGGAAGTCCTGTCTCTGGAAGGGCATTATGTTCTCCAGAGCCTTCCTGTACTGCTTTATGTCGGAGTTAGCGTCTGCTTTCTTCTTTAACTCCTTGTACTCTGCCTTGGTTTCCTCGTCACCGGGATTAGCCTCCAGAGCTACCTCTAGTGCTTCCAGTTGGCGGAGTATCGGTGCAGCGATCTCGGATTTGAGTATCATGTTGACGACGTTTTCTCGTCTGCTGATCTTTTCTCCTTCTTGGTCGAAGAACATGTGCTCTGTTCTGCAGAGTCCGATGCCGGTGGCTCCGAATTGGCGCGCCTTGGCGGCGTCTTCTGGGTTATCCGCGTTTGTTAAGACGCCGAGGTGCTTTATTTCGTCAGCCCATTCTAGTGCCTTGATTAGCTCTGTTTCCTTCTCAAAGGCGGTCTCGATCTTGGATACCTTTCCGAGGAAGACCTCTCCCGTGGCTCCGTCGACGCTTATCCAGTCGCCTTCCTTGACTGTATACTCGCCCACTGTGAATAGGTTCCTATTGTTATCGATCCTGATGTCCTCGCAGCCTGCTACACAGGGCTTACCCCAGCCTCTGGCTACTACGGCTGCGTGGCTAGTTCCTCCTCCGTGCTGTGTAAGGAAGCCCTGTGATACTATCATGCCGTTTACATCATCAGGCGTGGTCTCAGGTCGGACCAGTATTACGGGGTCACCTGCTTTTCCATGCTCCTCAGCTCTATCCGCGTTGAATATGGCGATTCCAACTGCTGCGCCGGGGCTGGCGTTCAGTCCCTTTGCTAACTGTATTGCAGCTTTCTTGCCCGCGGGGTCAAACTGGGGGTGTAGAAGCTGATCCACGTTATTGGGGGTGATCCGCTTTACAGCGGTCCTCTTATCGATCAAGCCTTCTTCAGCCATGTCTACGGCTATCTTGATAGCTGATCGTGCTGTCCGTTTGCCTGTTCTGGTCTGGAGCATCCAAAGTACTCCCCTCTCGATGGTGAACTCCATGTCCTGCATGTCTTTGTAGTGACCTTCCACCTTGACCGCGATTTCTTCTAGTTCCTTGTAGAGTTTCGGCTGCTGGTCATGAAGCTCTGATAGCTTGATGGGGGTCCTGATCCCAGCTACGACATCCTCACCCTGAGCGTTGAACAGGATCTCTCCGAAGAGCCCCTTTGCTCCATCGCTTGGGTTTCGGGTGAATAATACTCCACTGCCGCTGTCCCAGCCCATGTTTCCGAATACCATGGTCTGGATGTTACAGGCGGTGCCCATTGAGTCGTCTATTCCCTCGAATTTTCTGTAGGTGCGGGCTCTTGGGGTATCCCAGCTGTTGAATACTGCTCCGATGGACGCCTTTAGCTGCTCCATAGGGTCCTTTGGGAAATCGATGCCTTTCTGCTCCTTGTAGAAGTACTTCATGCCCGCGACGGTTTCCTTGAGCCCTTTTATGCTGACATCTGTGTCGCCTTTTACGCCTTCGGATTCCTTGATCTTGTCAAACACTCCTTCAAAGTCGTGGCGTTCCATGCCCATCACAACGTCGCTGAACATGGTGATGAATCTCCTGTATGCGTCCCAGACGAACCGCTCATCGCCTGTGAGCTTTACCATGGCTTCGGCTACTGCATCGTTTATGCCGAGGTTTAGGACCGTGTCCATCATTCCCGGCATACTGATCGGGGCACCGCTTCTGACAGATACAAGCAGCGGTGCTTTTAGGTCGTTGAATTTTTTTCCAGTGGTTTTTTCGAGGGTCTTAACATGCTCCAGTACATCTTCCCATAGACCTTTCGGGAATTTACCGCCTGCTTTCATGAACTCGTTGCAGGTCTTGGTAGTGATTGTAAACCCTGGCGGGATGTTTATGCCAAGACTCGTCATTTCAGCAAGGTTTGCCCCTTTTCCTCCTAGGAGGGCTTTCATTGTTTGATTGCCCTCTGTGAAGTCGTACACACGCTTCTCCAATATTGTATTCTCCTGATAGATGTGAAGAGGACGAACCTACTTTTACCTTTACCGCTTAATCTCACACTAGTAAATTTCAGACAACTATAAAGCGTCTAAAGTTAATTGCATGTAACCCAAAATATTGAGAAAAAATACATTGATAATACGTTTATTCACCGTAAAATTTCGTAACCATACCGTTTTTTTACGCTTATCTGGATCAAATCTAAGTTGTTCTGGGACTGGTTTTATGCTTGGAGGGCTATTTTCAGCTGGGATAGGTTGTCCCCTCTCCCCCCTATATTATAGTAGATGCAATCTTACCTAGATAGATGCCCATCAAGCAGAGAATGTTGTTCAGTGCGAGGTTCGTCACGAATAACAGATTCTGCTTTTCCTCAAGCAGCCTGAAAGATTCCAGACTAAAAGTGGACATAGTGGTAAAGGCGCCCAATAAGCCGACTGCGAGAAACAAACGGGAAGTTTGGGATAGGGCCAAGGTCTTCTCTCCAGCATAGGTGATGAAGCTGAGGACGAATGCGCCCAATATGTTGACTCCTAGGGTGCCCAATGGGAACTTGGCTGAGCCTTGAAGTGTGTTAGATAAAAGGAACCTAAAAACTGCGCCTATGAAGCCTCCGATCCCGACGTAGAGTATTGCAAGCATATTTTTCACGCGTTGATGCCCTTTTTCTCCGGGTGGATGGTTTTAAACTTTGTTTATTGACCTATGAAAATATATGGTAAATACCGTTGTCCAGTGGTAATTATGTCCTTTTTACTAGCAACATCATTAATTATAGTATAAATGCCACGTAACTTTGTTTTTCTCATTATTTGAGAAAAACAAGCCCTATTTTACCCCCGTTTACCAAACAGTTAAATAGGATAATTTTCCTCTAATCATAATCTCGTGAGGGGTCTTTTGTCTTCGAAGTTAAAGAAACAGATATCCTGCACAGAGTGCGGGAATAGTAACCTACTACGGGACTTTGAAACCGGTGAGCTGGTCTGCCAGGCATGCGGGATCGTTGTCTCCTCGACATTACTAGATACTGGTCCGGAGTGGCGTGCATTCGACCAAGAACAACGGGATAAGCTCCCAAGAGTTGGGGCCCCTGTGACTTGGACAATACACGATAAGGGCCTCAGCACAACTATCGGTTGGCAGGATCGGGATGCTTCTGGGCGAAAACTGAGCCCAGAGGAACGCGCTAGGCTGTACAGGCTGAGGAAGTGGCACCGAAGGAGCAAGGTGTCTGATAGTACTCAGAGGAACCTAGCCCACGCCTTGAGTGAGATGAGCAAGATCAGCTACAAGCTCAACCTCCCACGGAACGTGATCGAGACCAGCAGCATGATCTACAGACGGGCTATCCAGAAGCAGCTTATCAGGGGTCGCACTATTCAGAGCGTCGCAGTTGCATCCATCTATATGGCTTGCAGGCAGTGTGGCGTAATAAGGACCCTTGAGGATGTCGCGGGTGCAGCAAACATCACCAAAAAGGAAGCTGCACGCAACTATCGTTTCCTGCTAAGGGAACTGAAGCCTCAGGTGCCTCAGGTGAATCCACAGGGTTACATCAGTAAGATCGTTAACAAGCTTGCTCTGACGGGGGAGACAGAGAGACTTGCCATGGCTATTTTGAATCAGGCTTCCGAGATGAAGCTGACCAGTGGTCGTGGCCCATCGGGGATCGCCGCCGCCTGTATCTATATCAGTAGCCAGATAACTGATGAGCGCAGGACGCAGGGTGAGATCGCCAAGGAGGCTCAGGTAACCGAGGTTACTATACGTAACAGGTACAAGGAGCTAGCCCAGCGGCTGGACTTCGATGTTAACCTGTAAACCCACCCTTTTTCAGTCTCGACCTCTTTCTATAGTTATAATGTCTGAATCCTACGTAATATTCACGGGTAGACCAAACTCGGGTAAGAGCACCACCATCAGGGCGTTGACAGGGCTCAAGATAGCCGTCGGAAAGCAGCCGGGGACTACCACCAAGATCAACAAATATGAGATAGCTCAGGGTCTGTATCTCGTGGATATGCCGGGATATGGTACTAAGGTTGATGGCACAAAGAAGTGGGAAGAGCGAACCAAGGACGATATACTGGACTTCATAGAGAAGAATGCGGATAATATCATCGCGGCGGTACATGTGGTGAATATCACCACGTTTATCGAGACTGAGCAGCGCCTCGCGAATAAGGGATTCATCAGCATCGACGTTGAGATGGTGCAGTACCTCAATGAGTCGCTGGGAGAATACCCCTTCGTAGCCGCTAACAAGATAGACAAGGGCAATGACGCGGATGTCATGGAGAATCTTCAGGCATTCATAAACAGCTTAACAGATGACACACCTGAGCTCGTAGCTGACTATGTTTACCCCATCAGCGCCAAGAAGGGAATAGGCGTCGGGGAGCTGAAGAATCAGTTGGTGTTAAAGATGCGTAAAAAGGGGTTCAGTAACCCATTCGAGTATCTTAGATAGGTTACTCGTCGTCTAGATCGATTTCTTCTTCATCGGTTTCGATGCTGAATTCCTCATCCATGTTGGGCTGGTCGGGGTCGTACTCCATGTTTGTGTTTCCGTCCTCGTCGCAGATGCCTGCTTCGGTTACTGCTATCCTGATCTTTTCTTCTGGGAGGTATGGGCTGTCGATTACCTGTACGAGTCTGGTGTTTGCTCTGCCCTTGCGGAGGTAGACTCTGTGGGTGCATGCGTGGGCCATGACGTGGCCGCCCGTTGGCCTATTGGGGTCTCCGTATGCTTGATCGGGTTTCGCTTGTACCTGGTTTGTGAGTACGACTGATAGGCTGAAGGCTTCCGCGACTCTCAGTAGGTTACCTAGGACGCTGCCGATTTTCTGCTGGCGCTCTGCTAGGGTTCCTCTGCCGATGTATTCGCCTCTGAAGTGACCGATCATGCTGTCTACGATCACGAGTTTGATGTCGTGTTCTTGGCATACCTGGGGGAGGTTTTTGACTAGCATGATCTGGTGTTCGCTGTTGTATGCGCGTGCGATCAAGACGTTGCTGAGGATTTCTTGAGTGTCGTATCCTCGTGCTTGGGCTATCTGGACTATTCTTTCGGGTAGGAAGGTGCCTTCGGTGTCGATGACACAGACTCGTCCACCTAGACCTCCTTCTTCCGTAGGTCGTTGTGCCAACACGCTGAGAGTGTAACATATCTGGGTCTTGCCGGAGCCGAATTCACCGATAAACTCGGTGATAACGCCTGTTTCGATTCCGCCGCCCATTATGCGGTCGAATTCATTGGAGCCGGTTCTGCACTTCATCAGGTGCTTGCGTGTCTCTAGTAGGTCTGAGGCTGAGACAAAGCCTGGGTCTACTTGGAGACGGGCTAAGGTGTTTACCTTTATGGCTGTGTCGACGCCCATTCCGGTTAGTTCCACTATTTCTCGGGGGGGAGTTACTGCGATTGCTTCTAGTGTTACTAGTCCGGCTTTGTGTAGCTTTTTGATGGTTGTGCTTGCTACTCCTTCGAGTGCGCCTGCTTCAATTACTTCGCCCATTGCTCTCAAGCGATTCAAGCTGTTTTTAGCATATAATGTGAACGCACAGGTTTGTACTCGGGGGAGGTGGGTGAATGTGGGGTCTGAGTAAAAAGCCCTTATGTGGTGAGTGCTGTTTTTTGTGTGATAACTTTGGTTGACTTAGATTCATTGAAGAAGATCGTCAGGGATACTGTTGACGCGAAGCGTCCAGTGCTGGAGGATATCGCGAAGTATCTCTATGATAATCCTGAGCTGGGTAGTGAGGAGTTCAAGGCTTATGCGAAGATCACGAAGGTTCTTGAGGATCACGGGTTCAAGGTTGAGAAGGGGGTCTATGGTATGCCCACGGCTTTCGTAGCCTCGTATAAGGGTAAGAAGGCTGGTCCACGTGTGGCAGTGCTGGCTGAGTATGATGCTTTGCCGGGTGTGGGTCATGGGTGTGGTCATGATCTCATAGCAGCCTCAGCGGTTGGCGCCGGGATCGCTGCGAGTAAGGCTATCGGTGAGTTAGCGGGTGAGGTTCTCGTTATTGGTACCCCTGCTGAGGAGGGGCATGGTCCCAGTGCGGGTAGTAAGGTGATTATGGCTAACAAGGGACTGTTTGATACCATTGATGGAGTGGTTATGCTTCACCCCTCGACCAGCTGGGGAGTTGGAAACCAAGCTTTAGGCATCAGCAAGTGTCGTATGGTGTTTAAGGGTCAGACCAGTCATGCTGCGGCTAGTCCGCATCTTGGTAGGAACGCTTTGAATGCCGCTACTTTGGCGTTTATGGCAACTCATATGCTTCGTCAGGAGGCTAGACGTGACGCTAACTTGGTGATTCACGGGATCATTGAGGAGGGTGGAACAGCGATGAACATCATCCCGGATCGGGCTGTGCTGGACTTCGGTGTTAGGAGCAGTGATCAGGTTTACCTCGATGAGATGGTGGATAAGGTGGCTCGATGCGGTGAAGGCGCTGCCCTCGCCATGGGTGTAGAGGTGGAGATCACAAAGAACCGGTTCTACGCGAGCAAGAAGCTCAACTACCCAATGATCGAGACTCTCTGGGAGAACTACAAGGAGCTGGGTGCGCCTGTGAAGGATTGGAAGGAGTCTGTGCAGGCGATGCCTATGGCATCAACAGACTACGGTGACGTATCTCAGAAGACTCCCTCCGCTGGTAGCTACATCGGTATCGCGCCTGAGGGAACTCCGGGGCACAGTGTTCAGCTTGCTCAGGCTTCTATGACTAAAGTTGGACTGGACGCCATGATAGTGGGCACCAAGGCTCTCGGGATGACCCTAGTTGAGCTGCTGGTCAAGCCCGAGATACTGAAGGAAGCGAAGGAGTACTTTGACTCCCACTAACTTTTTTTTAGATAGTTTTTTATGAAAAAAACCCTTATTCCATGAGTCTATGTTGAATAGAGGAAAGGTTAGGGATTTTAATCAAATATTTTTATTGAGTTTCATTGTATTGACGTTGAAATTAACCTACATGAGCATTGATGCATTTTTACCGATAATATTACTGAGTAAATATACCATCATCGAGTACACGATTTTCAGGAACATAAAGGACATAATCGGGGTGTTATTATCGGCGAGTATAATTGTAGCGGGTTACTGGTTTGGCAAGAAGGCGGATTTGGCTAATCACTACATGGATTTCATTAGGGCTATGGTTTACAGTTGGATTCTTGCGGAGTTGCTAGCGGGAGTCGGCTGGGTTCTAACTGACAGTATGTTCAGAACTTTTTTTGAGGCGGCATTAGCAAACGGGTTAAGAGGATACATATATTTTACACCTCTTTTCTCCGGGATCACACTGGGCTGGCTTGTTAAAGAGAGATTTACAGTCAAACCTGTTTGGAGTGAGGATGTCCTTAGGTATGTGCTGATCTATCAGGGAGCATTATTGGCTCGATCAGTAATTGGAGTCTACTTATCAAAGACACTGTTGTATTCGAGTCATCAACCCGTCGCTGTATATGGGTTATACTCAACGGTACTATCTTTGATACTGCTTCCAGTAAGCCTGTGGTTCCTCTGGAAAATGTTTGAGGCAGGCAAGCAGGTAGAACTGGGAGCCGTATATGGTAGTATTCTGTATACTCTGTGGGCTCTATCGGTCGCTGGGGGGATCATTGGTTCAATTGCACGAATGGTGATTTTGAGTCAATTAGATGCATGGGATTTACTGCTAGTTATCGGGAAGGGCGTGTTAGGTGATTCGATCGGTGTCTTTGGAAACGCATTCGCGGTACTCTGCTTCGGATACCTTAATTCAAGAAAAGTGAATACCGAGACCATGGACAGGATTTAAATCACTGCGGGGGAGACTCGTTTTTATGAAGGTTCTCCTAATCGAGCCCCCCAAGGATATTTGGTTCATAATGGGGGAGTATCTACCCCCACCATATGGAATAATTCAACTAGGCACATATCTGGAACGTGAGATACCGTCGGTAGAGGTGAAGGTTATTGACTGTAATGCCTCAAAGATCGATTGGGATGAGCTTGAGAAACAGATACGGAGCTATAACCCAGACGTGGTAGGATGCAGCAGCCTCTCAACCTGCAACACATACCTAGTGGCGAGAACCCTACAGTTGGCTCGTAAAATGCAGCCTGACGCCTTAACGGTTACAGGGGGGCAGCATTTCACATTCACAGATATGGAGTCTCTTCAGACTTACCCTGAGATCGATGTTATCGTGCGTGGTGAGGGCGAGGTATCATTCACCGAGCTTGTGAAAGCGAGGATGAACAATACTCCATTGAGTGAGATAGCGGGGATAACGTACCGCAGCGTTGATGGGATTCACAGAAACCCGGACAGACCACTGATACAGGACCTCAACACGTTGCCCTACCCGGGCTATCACCTTGTCAAGGATATCGTCCACAAGTACCACTTCGCAGCCATGGGCGGCAGAGGTAATCACTACGCCCTAGTTGAGGGCGGTAGGGGCTGCCCTCATCAATGCACTTTCTGTACCCAGTGGAGGCACTGGTGTGGCAAGTGGAGAGTCAAGACGCCTGCCCGCATAGCTGATGAGATGGAGTACATCTACAATGAGTATGGGAGCAGGTTCATCTGGCTCACTGATGATAACTTCGGTCCCGGGGATAGGGCGCGGATGCTCTCTGAGGAGCTGTTGAAGCGGGATATCGGGGATGATCTCATGTGGTTTGTCCAGATGAGGTGTGATGACGTTGTGAGCGTCAAGGAGCATCTGCCATTGATGAGGAAGAGTGGGCTTCAGTGGGTTATGATGGGTGTGGAGAGCCCGAACCCAGATACCCTTGAGCTATACAAGAAAGGGATCGAGCCCAACATGGCATTGGAGGCTGTGAAGCTGCTCAAGGAGAACGATATCTTCACACACGCCATGTTCATCATAGGTGACCGGAAGGATACCCACGAGTCCATCGCTGATTTGAGGAGGTTCGTCTTGCTGATGGACCCGGATTTCGTCATCTACACTGTATTAACGCCTTTCCCGGGGATCGAGTTCTACACTGAGGCGAAAGAGAAAGGCTGGATCGAGGACCATAACCTGTCCAACTATGATATGGCTCACGCGGTGATGGGAACAGAGACACTGAGCAGACAGGAGCTACAGGAAGAACTCTACAGGTGCTACAATAGCTTCTACGGAAGCTGGGGTAAAAAAATCAGGGGCATACTCTCCAGCAACGAATTGAAGAGGAAATTGAACATACATATGGCGGGGCGGGGCATACTGGCTGAGCTCAAGAACCTCACCAGAATCTAGGGTTCTTTCTTCATGAAATCTAAGCCACGGTACTGTTTCACTGCCTCAAAGAGGAAGGCGCCTGCGCTGAACAAACCGATGAACAGGGTCACTAGGTCCCTGAAGTCTCCTCTCCATGGCCAGTACATGACATAGCTCACCATCAAGCCAAGTATCATGGCGCTGTAGATGGTTAACCTCGGAATCAGCATACCTCTGAGGAGCAGGAAGCTGCGCAACGCCTCGATGGATTCCTGATCATTGATCTTGTACTTGCCCTCGAAATCGGTCTCGATGAGCTTGAGGTCCAGTAGCTTGTTCACATGATACTGGGCCAAGCTGGGGCTACTGAAGCCCAGTGCCCTCCAGATATCACGCACACCGATGGCGCCCTCTGCTGTGAGTATGCATAGGTAAACGTCGAGGGTCTTTCCGTAGATCCTTTTCGCTTCCCCCATCTTACTCACCCAGTTCTATCGCCGCTAGCTCGGTTAGGGTCTCTAGGTTATTTATCTTGATCATTCCCTGGCTGAGGGTGTAGAGGTTTTCCTCGATGTACAGGCTGCGCTCCACCGAGTACTCTGAGTCAAACCAGTAGCCACTCTTCATCAGATCCATGTTCTCGTCATCTATGTGGGTTATTGTACCCCTGAGCTCGATTCCTTCCCTGCTGATGCTGAATACGTAGGCGCCCTGGTAGGTGTACTCGCCGTAGAAGTTGGCGGGTACCTCGCCGCTGAAGTCGTCTTCATCGATGGATGCCTCAAGTATGGGTATTACTAGGAGGTTTCTGGCTCTGCTGAAGAGGAATGCGTGGTGATCATACAGGGCTGGGCTGTCTGTGCCCCTGCTCCCTATCTCGATCTTGGCGAGCTCCTTTGGGTTCGCAACGTCGGTGACATCGAAGAGGCTTACCTTGACTCCCTGATACCACGCGAAGTCGCCCTCCGCGGCTTCAACGGTCTCCTTGCCTATGCCGATGAGTGTGTTCTCGTCGTATGGGTGGAGGTAGTCGCTGTAGCCGGGTATCTTGAGCTTGCCCAGTACCGTGGGGTTCTCTGGGTCGCTGAGGTCTATGGCGAAGAGTGGGTCTACCTTCTTGAATGTGACTAGGTAGCAGCGTTCTCCCATGAAGCGGGCGCTGTATATCTCCTCGCCTGGGGCTAGTTTCTCTAGTTTGCCCACTGTTTCTAGGTTCTCGTTCAACACGTAGACGTTGTTTCCCGATGAACCGGTTCTCCAGTTCTGGTCAGTGGTAGCTACCCTGAAGTAGCCGTTGTATTCATCCATGCTGAACTGGTTCAATACGTAGCCGGGGACCGTGCCATTAGCCTTGAAGGTGATGGCTCCCTCGGTGATGCCTATCTTTGTGATGGTGGTCTCGCTGCTCCAGCCTTGACTGGTCAGGTAGAGGTTAGTGGGGCTCACGTAGATGGTGCTTCCTGAGTCGAGGAGGAAGGTTTCTGTGGTGAGTTTCGCCTCAGAGTCCTGGATGTCTAAGCCGGCTATGGTGTAGTACTCCATCCATCCTCGGGTGTTATTGGGGCACCATATCTGCTCGGGCTCGATGGTGCTCCATGTGGCGTTTTCTCTTATTCCGGGAAGGGGGACCTCATCATCCATGATGTAAGCGGGGTTAGTGATGATGTAGTAGAGATAATTTCCGATGAGGCGGCTGTTGAAGTAGCTGCCATCCATCCCTAGCTCCCTGATCTTCTGCGGGTTCGCTTTATCAGTTATATCATAGACTGTGAGCGTGGTCTGGGGTCCAGTCTGTTCGCTGCCCTCAGGCATGTAATAGTAATCGTAATAGTAATACTGGGCGGAGGCGAAGACCACCAGTCTGTCGCCGCTGACGTAGATGTCTGAGACATAGTTCTGCATGTTTATCCTCGTGACTATGCCTGCCTCCTCTGCTGGGTAGGCTCGGAGAATGATTACTTGATTGCCTTTTGCATAATAGATGTACTCTCCATCAGTCTTTACTACATCAGCCTCATCGACGCCCTCGACCTGAATGTTGGTCCCAGAGTAATCAGTGCCAGAACCGGACTCGGCTGTAACCTGAGCACCGTCTGCGATAACAAACGACTTGCCGGTCAGCGTTGTTAAACCAGAGCCTAAGCTATAAACTCTTATTCCATTTGACTCTGAGCCGTAGTCTGTGAGGTATTCTTTGAGTTCATCATAGCTTGTGAACCTCTTCATGTTTCCAAAGACCTGACTCAGGTCGCTGCTGGGGACGTACACTCCGCCCATGTTCCAGAGGATACCACCAAGGGC
>CAYUTB010000006.1:0-13071 GCA_964447425.1 uncultured Candidatus Bathyarchaeia archaeon | reverse complement strand
CTCGTCAGGGCAGCCAAAGACAGGGGACACGAGGTAGTAGTCTTCTTCAACGAGGAATCAGTAAAGCTCCTCGTCCAGTACCCGCTTCTAACAGAGCTGGGAGTAGAACTATTAGCATGCCAGACCACATGCCAGTTCGCGGGCATCAAGGAATCGGACCTGATACCGGGCGCACGGATGACCAGCATGGCTGAGATGGTGATGATGATGGAGGAGAAAGACAGGACACTGTTCCTAGGGTGAATATTATGGGTGAGACTATGCTTATTATGAGAAAGAGGCTGATTCCGGGGGGACGCGTGGAGGAGGGGCTCAGGCTCAGCGCAGCCATGCTGGGGATGGATTACATGCCAAACGTTGTCTTCGTTGACAACGGAGTCGAGATACTGCTACCCGATGCATTGTACAAGAATAATCTGAAGGACTACCTTGTAGTGATGTCGGAGATGGCTGGCGTCTACGTGCTCGAAGAGTCCCTCATTGAGCGGGAGCTCACCCTCGATGACCTTGAGCCCAGTATAAACGCGACTGTGATCGACTCAAATGAGCTAGCGGAGATGGCGAAAAAATGCACCATAATAACGAGCTTCTAGGGGGAACATGATGGATACCATAGTTGTGATAAGCAGGGCGCACGCAGACACCGCCTTCAGGCTCGCCAAGGAACTCCACAGCAACGGATCACAGGTTCACATGCTCTTCACGGGCAGGGGAACCCACCACCTGAGCAACGAGGATACGTTGAAGGAGCTGGAGTTCGCCAAGATTTACACTATTGAGACAGAGTTTGACAGCCCAAAAGATGAGATCATGGCTATCAGCTATGTGGACTTCATCAAGCTACTGGAGAAATGCGAGAGAACATTCACCTGGATCTAGTCTATCCACCAGACCCAGCCACGTTCTTCCTTGTTTCTCTCCCCATGTATCAGTTCACGTTGCCTGAGTCTGTTCAGGAAGACTATTGTGCTGTCGGGGCATCTCAGCTGAAGGCGCTGCATCTCTTCTCCCACTTGTCGTGTGCTGATGGGTTTTCCCGCTTTTCTGAGGATACTCAAGATAGCCTGAACCGCTTCATCGTCCTCGAACCTATCGGATACCATACCTGATCTTCGGGGTACAGGTTTTTATCTTCACCGGGTTACTCTGACTTATGAAGCTATTTACAGTTGGACCTGTAGCTTGCTACCCAGAGGTGCTTGAGACCATGGGTATGCAGATGATGAGCCACAGGAGCAAGGAATACCAGAAGATACACTACGAGACCGTGGAGCAGCTGCAGAAGTTCCTAGAAACAGATTACCCTGTTTTTCTCTTCAGCAGCACAGGCACGGGTTTCATGGAGGCAGCCGTCAGAAACTGCGTCAGGAAGAAGATGATCGTGTGTGTGAACGGGAGCTTCGGTGAGCGATTCGCAGAGGTGGGCATGGCTAATGGCAGGGAGGTAGTATCAATCACGACCGAGTTAGGCGAGCCTGTTCAGCCCGAGATGATCGAGGCTGCGATAGAGGCAGAGCCCGATGTGGAGGCGGTCGCCATCACCCATAACGAGACCAGCACAGGTCTCATCAATGACTTACCAAAGCTCACTGAGGTCTGCAGGAAGTATGATAAGCTCATCTTCGTGGACGCTGTGAGCAGCATGGGCGGCACCGAGTTAAAGGTAGATGAGTGGGGCATAGATATCTGCTTCAGCAGCAGTCAGAAGTGCTTCGGGGTACCACCGGGCATTGGGATAGGCTCAGTGAGCAAACGGGCACTGGATATCTCAGATGGGATGCCCAACAAGGGCTACTACTTCGACCTGAAGGTATGGGAGGAAGACCACGCGAAAGGCAGGGGTACACCTGTAACGAGCACCATCCCACAGATCGCGGGGTTGAACACCTCGTTGAAGATGGTGGAAAGAATGGGGGGAAAACAAGCCTACTTCAACTTATACAAGAAGCGAAACACAGCCATCAGGCAGGGCGTCAAGAAGCTGGGAATGGACACATACCCAATGAAGGGCTACGAGAGCCCAACGGTGAGCTGTATATCTGCCCCCGAAGGCATGAGCGGCCCAGATGTCTATAATGGTGTGAGAAAGCTGGGTTTCGAGCTGGCTCAGGGATATGGCAAACTGAAGGATACTACGTTCAGGATCGGCAACATGGGGTGGATTCCCGACGAGTACATCTCTGAGATGCTTGAGGCACTGGGAAAAGTAGTATCCTAGTCCCATCTTTTCTCACCAAAGCGTTTGTGTGCATGATTGCCGGGTCGTCGAGTACGTTTTTGTATATGATTGATCCGAATCTGGGCTGTTCTGGGGTTGGTTTATCCTTTTAGAGCCATAACGTGGCTGGGTTGTTTTACCCCCCCTCCCCTATGGTTTAGTCTGGCCAACGCCACCCCATTCCGCCGTGACGCTGCAAGTATCGAGCGAAGAAAAAGAGCGGGATATAGCAGAGAAAGACGACGAAACCAAGGGTCCAGTCATCAGTGGAAAGCACAAGGGAATACAGCAACAATATGGCTCCGATGCCGTAAAGCGCAGAATCAACCCCTCTTCTGCGTTGCCCCGTTGATACCATCAAGGAATAAACGTTCAATGGATTATTAAAGCTGTAAGTTAATTCTTCCCAACTGCGTCTCTGATATCAGTTGCCTTGGATCGCATCCACTGGATGCACTCATCTAGGCTCTCCGCTGTGACCGCTTGGTACTCGGTGCTGTTGACGGTTTTCTCGCTAGCCAAGATGCAGTCGTAATGTATCTTGCCATACTGATCTTGACGGACATTCACCCGTAGCAGGAGGTCATCCCATACTCTCCCACACTCATCACAGGTGTAGTTCCAGTAATTCTGGGTGTGAAGGGTCTCCTTCTTGCATGTCTTGCAGTACAGCTTCAAGGCAGCGTATGGGAAATCGTGGTGAAGCTCATAACGTAGCAAAATACGAGGGTTGGATTTTACTCTTACCAAAAGTGGGGCTAGATCGCCACGCCCACTAGAAGTAAGATGACGGTCTTTGTGCCTGTGTTGAAGAAGCCGTGGGGTACTCCAGCGGGGAGGAATATAGCGTCCCCAGCCGATGCTTCCTGTCGTTCATCACCAACCTGCACCACGCCGTCACCAGTCAAGACGAAGTAGACCTGCTCAGCGTCCTTGTGGGTGTGCAGGTTATTGGTCTCGCCCGGTTTCAAAGTGACCCTCGCGAAGTGCTTGAAAGCCTTCATATCCTCGGGTTGTTTCGCGTTAAACACGGCTCCGGCTGCGTCTTCTTGCCACCATATCTGGTAGAGGGCTGATGCCCCATGTTGATCCACTAGTGGCTTCTTTCCTATCTTTGAGAAACTCTTGATATCCATAGGACAACACGGTGATAATCCGGTTTAAATCATCTTACAATATTCTGGAAACCCAGTATTCAGCGTGGGGGTATATATTTCAGGGAAGCATATAATGTACTGTGAGTTCTACTAGAAGATCAAGGCTAATGCGCATTATGGAGATCGAGAAGAAGATCCATAGCATCGAGAACGATCCCAAATTCAGGGAGATGCAGGACAACCTCAAGACCCTCGAATCCAATGTGGTAGGCAGCCGACATGTGCGGATAGGGACGCCGGAGAACCTTGATAGCATGATTGAGCTTCGCCGTAACAGCGTCGAGATGAGTGATCTCATAAAGCGATACAAGGATGGCCTCGAAAAGTATGAGACACGAAGAGACCTGCTCAACAGAGAGAAGCAACAGCTCCAGAAGGAGCTATTCCCCCTAAGATAGGGGCTAGAGCCATTTTCTACGCCTGAAGAACAGTATCATAATTGCTGTTATTATTAACATGAGCGCCCAGAGTATGGGGTATGAGTATCTCCAACTCAGCTCAGGCATGTACTGGAAGTTCATACCATAGACACCTGCGAGAAAGGTTAATGGGATGAAAATTGTGCCTATTATTGTTAGCACCTGCATTATCTGATTCATCTTGTTACTGATGCTGCTCAGATAGATGTCCAGCATACCACTAAGTAGGTCCCGGTATGTCTCAATAGCATCAATGACCTGTATAGTGTGATCATAAACGTCTCTGATGTAAACACCTGTGGATGCCTTGAACTGCTTGCTCCCCAGCCTATCTAATCGACTGATGACCTCACGTAGGGGCCAAACATTCTTGCGGAAAGCGATCATTCTACGCTTCATATCATAGATATCGTGCAGAGTCTCTATCTGGGGATTAACCACAAGCTCATCCTCGATCTCCTCGATCCTGTCACCGATCCTCTCCAGCACGGTAAAGTAACCATCAACAATGACGTCTATGAGACTGTAGGCGAGGTAGTCTGAGCCCATCTTTCGGAGGATTCCCTTATTCTCCCTTATCCGTTGCCTGATGAGGTCGAAGCAGTCACCATGCTTCTCCTGAAACGATACGAGGTAACGTTCACCTAGTAGGAAACTAATCTGCTCTATTTCCACTGTCTCTGATTTCTCATCATAGGATATCATCTTTAATACAAAGAAGAGGTAATCATCGTACTCCTCCACCTTTGGGCGCTGCTCAGTGTTTACGATATCCTCCTGAATCAATGGGTGGAATCCCATGCTGTTGCCTATCTCGATTATATCCGATACCTTCAACCCATCGACATTAACCCAAGTAATATCTGGACTCTTCAGATCATCAACAATCTCGGAGACATGCTCCACAACCCTCTCAATATAACCCTCCTCGTCATAAGATATTATCTCGATAATCGCGGGTAAGGGCGCCTCCTCCCCAACATACACGGGGGTGCCCGGGGGTAGCCCTGATTTTCTTGATTTTCGGATGAGGTTATCAGACATGGTGTACTGTTGATAAAAGCGTAATTAAAATTTAGCTTCTTATGACCTCGATGTTCACAGCGTTATTCATGGTAACTGTGTTACATTTTGCTTCGATTGATTCTCTGAACGCTGAAGTGATATAGCTTTCGAGGAATAAGCTCCATTTGTATCCTAGTTGATGCGTTAGGTGAAATGATGCCTGATTCCCTTCTTCACGATAATCGCATCTAAACCAGCCATGGTTCTCGCCAAGAACTTGAGTAACATACCAGATGAGGTTATCAAAAGTTATCCTTCTACCTCTTTGCATTAAACCGCTCTTTATTCGTGCTTGGCCAGCAATATCCCCTATCTCGTTTATCTCACTAGCTTCAAGTCGCTGGAGTATCTCGTTTATAGTTTCACCACTCAATGAGACTACTCCTGTCACATCGAAATAGCGATAACCGGTGAGATAGCTATCAAAGATGTGTCCAATTAACGCGTTTACGCTATAACCTCGTCTTTCAGCTTCCTTGATTAATTCTTCTTCTTGTTCAGCTTCAAGACGGATAGTCCTAGTTGCACTCTTTTTACGGACCTTATCTGACAAAGAAAACACCACTAATGTAACACAATGTAGTACAGAATATAAAACATTACGAAAAAAAAACAATGAAGCGCAAGGTGGACTTTCAGCTTAAGTAAATTAGTAACACCTCATTCTCTGAACAAGATGCCATTCATAAGAAGATACAAAGACCTGAACACAAACCTAGACGCCCTCTACAGGGATATCGTCAAGGAACTCCAAAACGAGAAAGAACTCAACATCGGAAAAGAACTCAAAGGCGACGTAAACAGTGTACCCTTCATGAGCGTAACAGCTCACAGGGCCACAATCCCGAAACTAATCACCGGAACACTCAGAGAAGTCACAGTGACCATCACAGGTGTTCCAAACGACTACTTGATCGAGATGCATACAGGTGAGTGGTTCACAAACATGGCCATGCCATACCTCGGAGGACTGATACTTGTCGGTCCACTCGCAGGGCTTGCAGCAGCTGGCGCAACTGGATTGATGGCTGCCCAGTATGGTCGAAAGCTCAAGGGTGAGATCAAGAAACTGGTCAAGAAGCACAGCAAGGGCGAGTACACCGACGAGAAGGTTGAAACCTTCATCCCAGGGGAGTAATATGCCATTCGTTAGAAGATACAAGGACCTTGGAACAGACCTCGATGGTCTTTACAGGGACATCATCAAGGAGCTTCAACATGAGAAAGACCTTGAGATCGCTAAAGAGAACTATGGAATCATCAATGGGGTAGATTTCAAAAGCGTCACTGCGGTAAGAGCGAACCTACCGAGAGCAGTTACAGGAACACTCAGGGAAGTGACAGTATCCATTGGAGGCACAACTGATGATTGGCTGCTTGAACTTCACACAGGAAGCTGGTTCGGAAACATGTTGCTACCGGGAGCAGGGGGCTTCCTAATCGCGGGTCCAGTTGGATCAGCGGCAGCAGCAGGGACCACAACACTGATGGCAGCCCAGTATGGACGCAAACTCAAGAACCAGATCAAGGAACTGGTTAAGAAAAACAGTGGAAAACCCTACACCGCTGACAAAGTCGAGACATTCATAGATTAGGTGAAAAAGATGACACTCATTAGAAGATACAAAAGTCTCGGCACAAACCTAGAAAAACTATACGATGATATAGTGGCAGAGATCAGGAAAGAGCCAAAACTAAACGTAGTCTCGGAGATGAAAGGAGAAGTCAATGGAGTACCCATGATGAGCGTCACGGCTTCTCGCTCAAGCATACCGAAGATGCTAGTTGGGACTCTCAGAGAGGTAACAGTAACCATCAGCGGTATCCCTGATGATTTCCTGATTGAGATGCACATTGGAGAGTGGCTCAGGAGCCTCATTCTACCGCATACAGACACCATACTCATCGTTGGACCCTTAACTGGGTTGGCGGCAGCAGGTAACGCTGGGTTACTTGCAGCGAGTTATGGGAGAGATTTGAAGCAAAAGATAAAGGAACTCGTGAAGAAAAACAGCGATTCCGATTATACAGATGAAAAAATCGAGACATTCATAGATTAGGTGAAAAAAATGCCAGAAAAAACAAAGAAAGAGATAGAACAGCTAGAAGAACGGACTGAAAAGCTCGTGAAAAAAGCGAAAGAGGCCCCAAAGAAGGCGGTCAAGGGATTGGAGAAAGAGTACAAGGAAATCGTCGATGACTCAAAGAAACTCGGGAAAAAGATCGATCAATCCCTAGAAAAAGCTGAGGAGAAGACCAAGAAAACGTGGAAGACCCTCAGTGAACGAGTTCATAAACTCGCTAAGAAGATTGAACGAGACTGGTCCTCCATAGTCAGAGAACCCAAGACAGCACCCCTAGAGTAGATGCACTAGATGACTTATTTCCTATTTATTTTAACGGGAATAATCATTAGCTCGGGATTCATTGGTTCTTACCTCTTCAAAAAAAGAGGGATACCAGATAATCTTTTACATATTTTTTTCGGGACCCTACTTGGGCTCCCTGATTTAATTCTGAAAAATCTCACGACGGTGATAATCAGCAGCCTCGGAAGCGCCATGCTGAAAAAACAGGATAACAAAACAGTTCAGACAAAAGAGGAATAAAATGACCAAAATTCAGATAGTCAAAAATAAAAAGATCAAAATAAACACCCTCTATAATAGGATAAAAAATAGGTTATTAGAGGACAACTTTCACGTCACAAGTGACGTACAAACAGACTATGTTTACCACCTCAGGGCAGAAAAAACAGGGGTCACAGAGATAATAATTGGCGCGGTTAAAGAAATCGAGCTCATTATCGCGGGTGAGCAGGACTCATTCGCGGTAGTTTTCTCGGTCGCTGCTTGGGGTAAGAACTTAGTGACGTCCAGTTCAACGGGTTATATTGTTACCTCACTTCTTTCTGGACCAGCTGTTTTCTACGGGGGCATGGCGGCGACAAGCAGCTTTGTAAGAGCAGTTGCCTATGAACAGGATTTCTGGATCATTATCAATAAAGAGATAGAGAAAATCGCGAGGAGCGAAAAATAATGGAACAGGCAGCGATATTCACGTCAGTAGTAAACATCTGTCTACTGATTGCGTTAGCTGAGGTGGCTTCAGGTATTAATTCTCGGCTCAACATACCGAGGATCATCGGTCCATTAGTCACTGGGATATTATTCGGACCAAAACTTCTTGGTGGGTTACAGTTATGGGGACATGCATTAATCGAATACAATGAGCTAGTATATGTTTTTGCGGAAGTAGGAGCGGTTCTTCTTCTTTTCAGCGCGGGCCTGCACTTTACATTTACTGAACTTAAACAATCAGGAATAATCTCATTAACCGTAGCCATCGTAGGCGTCATTGTACCTTATGGATTGGGCTTGGGTGCAAGTATTCTTCTGGGATACAACTGGTATATTGGGATGATTATAGGAGGAACAATGGCTGCGACAAGCATCGCCATATCCTTGAAGTCACTTGATGAGATGGGTAAACTTGGAACGCAAGAAGCAAAAATCATCATCGGCGCAGCGGTTATTGACGATGTGTTGGCACTATCGCTTGCAAGCGTTATACTAACCATCATCGTTACCCAGGCTCAGATGACCGCGCCTGTTCTCATAATGTCTCTAGGAAAAACACTGATCGTCTGGCTGATTCTAACTCTTGTAAGTGTGCAAATAATTCCCAAATTTTTAGACTGGATAAACAAACTCAAGGATAGAAGTGGGCACCTCTTGGAGGCAGTAGCGATATTGGTGTGCTTCAGCTACGCAGCGTTTAGCGGTAACATCGGCATCAGCCCATTCGTCGGCGCCTTCATCGCAGGTATGGCGATGGCGGATAGCCTGCACATCGACATGATCACTGATTTCATAGTAAAGATCGAGATAATCTTCGTACCACTATTCTTCGTCATAATGGGTACTAGTGTTGACCCAGAGGCGATACTCCACGCAAATTTCCTGCTTATACTAGTGCTAGGTGTAGTAGCGGTACTAGGCAAGCTCGTTGGCTGTGGACTGCCCGCAGCCTGGTTAACTAAGGATAGAACAGTTGGACTTAGGGTAGGCTATGGGATGATCTCAAGGGGTGAGATCGGGTTGGTAATAGCAAGCATCGGTGTCACATACAACATATTACCAAGCGAAGTCTATACAGCGCTCATCCTTATGATATTCGTGACAAGCATCATACCGCCCCTATTATTGAAAAGATCATACAGCAGGAGTGAACAGGTCCTGATTGAGACACTGGAGGAGGAGAATATCATATGACAAAACTAACAAAGTATGAGAACGAGGGTGTCGATCTCGAAAAACTGGCTAAAAAGATCACAAAGATGCTTGAGAAGGAAAAATTCAGGATCGTGAAAGACGACAAGACAGAACACGCCTATCACATCAGGGCAGTGAAAACCCAGATAACGAGAATCATAATAGGCACAGCACGAGACATAGAGCTGGTTATCGCGGGTGACCCGGATAACTTCGCTGTAATACTGGTAGTGGGGTCTTGGGGCAAGAATTTGGCTATCTCGGCAACAACAGGGTTTGTGGTAGCCAGCACCGTAGCGGCTCCAGCAGTGGTCGTTGGATCAGTATTGGCCGCCGGTAGCTATCTCACCGCAGTGAACTTTGAGGAGAAGCTGTTTCAGAGGATAGAGGCTGAAGTCTACAAGTTGAGAAAAACTGAAGTAGCTTAGATCAACCATATCTAACAAGTCCATTTGGATCGGAGTAAATCTCCGACTAGTTTTTTGGTCCAAATAATTTAGGATAGGTGCTTGAATAGGACATCGATGTCCATCTCAAGCGCGGCTACTGGCATCTGGATATCCCAGTTATCCAGTACCTCTGGCTTGACCTCTCCACCCCAGCAGAGAACATCACCACCGATCTTTGCAACATAGCTTCTACCATCGATGAAGCATTCCCATCCCCCTGCCTCAACCTCGGCGGTTAGCTCAAGGTTCTCAAGTATGCTGTTCATGAGTGCCTTGATGTCGCTGAAGTTTGCCTTTGCGTGGCACTGGACAACTGCGAGCCGTCGCTTGGTCCGTGCACCCGTCTCTGTGCTTGGGTCGATGACTACTACGTCGTCTACCTCGTAGAGGTTCTGGGGGTACGGGTGATGCTTGTTGAAGCTGAGTATCTCCATGACGCTGGGTAGAAGCCTGTTTCTTAGGCTGTCATATGCTTCCATCTTGGGGTTCTCGGTCTCACATATCTGCTCCTCGGGGAGCATCATACGTTTGAAGAGCTTTTCCTTGTTGCTCATCATGAAGGTGACAACCTCAAGCAACTCGTGACCCACCAAGAAGTTCCTGAGGCTCCTGCTGAAGACCTCCTCGGGGTCCTCCCCTGCTTCACTGAGGAGCGGAGGAATGTTTGGCACGAAGTTATCGTAATCATAGGCGATGGCGATGTCCTCAACCAGGTCTATGGGGTGCATTATGTCGGCACGGTAGCAGGGTATGTTTACTTTGATGATGTTCCAGACGATCTGGGCGCTGTGCCCCATCTTCTCAAGCTGCGCGACGCTCTCCTCCGGCGTGAAGTCAACGCCGAGGGTCGCGTTCACGTATCTGTTGTCTAGCTCCATCTCCCATGGGCGTAGATTCGGGGTGATCAACTCTGAGCCATCGGGGTAGTGGTTGTGCACTTCATGTATCTCGGCGCCGCGGTCAGCAAGTGTCGTGCATATTACGTTGAGAACCTCAGTGATAGCCTTCAGGTCTGTGCCCGTGACATCGATGAATAGCTCGGCTGTGAACTCGTTGACTCTGGTGTACTCGCCGTTGATGATGGGCGGCATGCTGAGCACCATCCCCTTCTTGTCGAGGATCATGGGGTACTCCTTGAAGCCCTCAACGGTCCAAGCGTACTCCTTGCCCGTCTTCATCTCCGTGAGCATCCAAACGAGATCATGTTCCTCCTCTTCTCCGAGGGGCTGGAACTTGAACTCCGGTGGCTTGGTGGTGTATGTAACAGGGAACTCAACCGGGCTCAGGTCGTGTATGCCTATGGCTACCTTACGGCGCTTTCTGCCATGGGTCACGTGGAGCTTCTCCTGCATCTGGATCAGTGACCGGATCAAACCGTCATCGAACTCTACGTTCTTGATGACAGCTGTTACGAAGTATGGGCGAACACTCTGTGTCTTCTGATCCACGATCACCTTGTAGTCTGATGGGTGAACATAATAGTCTCTGAGACCTGTGTGTGCGCCGGTCCAGCTAGCATATGCCCTGACCAAGCCCTCAATGCTTAACAGGTCTGGGCGGTTGGGGAACACCTCAAGGGCGAACCCTTCCTCGGTCTCACCCTCCCAGCTGGTGCCCATCATGGGCAAACGATCCATCAGCTCGGGGATCTGTATGTCTCTTCCCAGTAACTGCCTGAAGTCCTCAATGTTTACGTCTATAACTGGCATCTCATTTTCACCTCGTCCACATCTTGGCTCGTCTAAGCAAGCCGATGTCGTTGCTGTATAGCTCCTTGATTGTATTCACCTTGTAGCTCTGCATAACGAGCCTGTCGAAGCCCGGTCCCCAAGCCAGCACAGGCACATCTAAGCCTATGAGTGGCTTGACCACCTCGGGTCTGAACATACCGGCGCCGAATAGCTCCATCCACGCGCCTCGTTCCTCGATCCATACCTCCGCCTCCATGCTCATCTCGGTGTATGGGAAGTAGCCTGGTCTGAACCTGAACTTCTCCAACCCGAGTCCCTCAAGGTATGCCTTGAGGTACCCCTTCATGTCTCTGAACGTAACTCCTTCACCGATGACAATACCGTCTGTCTGGTAAAACTCAGCGAGGTGGTTCCAGTCGATGGTCTCGTTCCTGAAGACCCTGCCGACGCTGAAGAACTTCCTCGGCAGATCATCGGCTGTAAGCTTGGATATCTGATTCACTGATAGGCTCGTGGTATGTGTCCTGAGGACGCATCGTTTGGCGTACTCTGGGTCCCACTTGTACTGCCACCCTGTGCTGCCTGTGGTCCACCCGTTCTCATGGGTCTGCCTGACACGATCCACCATCTCTGGGTCTGGCAGATGACCCTTGTATGGCGTCTTCATGTAGAATGTGTCGGCTAGGTCACGTGCCGGGTGGTCCTGTGGCTGATAGAGTGCGTCGAAGTTCCAGAAGTTGAGTTCAAGGTACTCGCCTTTCATCTCCTTGAAACCTAGTTCAACCCAGAACCTTCTGATATAGTCTATGACTTGGCTGATGAAGTGACGTTTACCAGGCTGTGTGCTGGGCACAGGTAGTGTAACATCATATGTTTGGAATCTTGCGCCCTTCCAGCTACCAGTCAAAAGCATCTCGGGTGATAACTGGGTGATTATCCTCTCCGACTCTATTGAGCTTAGCTCAGGTAATACCTGTTTCCCGAAATCGGTGATCGCGACATAGCGGGTTACTGTATCAGACTGAGTGACCAGTTTACGCTTTATGAGCTGATCTAGTACTTCTAACTCGGGCTCTTTGAACTCCTTTGAATTTACTTTACCGCCCTCTTTGAGTTTCTTGATGAGCCGCTCCTCAGGTATCTCACCAACAGACTTTCCCCGCTCTGAGAGGGAGAGCACACCCTTATCGATGTCAGCCCAGCCATTGCGCCTTATCCAAGCCAAGGCGATGTTGACTCCATCGAAGCTCTTCTGAAGCTCACCTATCGCCTTTGGACCAGTCTTTAATATGGTTAAAAGGTTCTTCTCCGGTAGACCGTTTTCAGAGTAGACGTCTCCCTCGTCGGTGAGGGCAAAAAACTGTGAGACCTCTTCATTAAACACAACGACGCCCTTCGTGGCGGCCCAATCCGACGCCTTCTCAACGGCGTCCCGTCCAAGCCCAGTCAACTGGGCTAGCTCCTCGGTGGTAGTAGTACCCGCATCGCCTAAGGCGTGGAGTACTTTACGTTCGTTCTCATGTAGCTGCGAGGCTACCTCTGTTGGTCTCATAGGTCTCACTAACCTACACCATACAGTCAAGAGGAGATTTAAAAGTTGACTGAACAAAAATGATGGAAAAAACTGAAAAAAGAGGATCGACTAGACCCGGATTTTAATCGGTCTGCCCAGCCTCTACTACGACTCCACCCACAAGCCAAAAGGCACTCATATCGGCGTTACTCAAGCTCTCAGCAGTTAAATCAGAGGGGTTAAACGGATTGATACTCGGAGCCTTATCCTTCAGCATGTAGTAGC
>CAYUTB010000005.1:11881-37829 GCA_964447425.1 uncultured Candidatus Bathyarchaeia archaeon | reverse complement strand
AATGCCTTCTTGAAACACTCATCCATCGTCTGGTTATTACAGTAGAAGATATAACTCACAATTCTTTTTCCCCGTCATCTCTTAAATTAATTGTTATTTAAATTTGAATGATGTTTATTTTAACCTCTCTGCTATCTCAAGTATTTTGAGAGTCATCCATGGTGATGGTTCTTTTTTTTGCCCAAAGCTCCAGCCGCTCCACGCCTTCCAGACTGATTCCGGTACAAAGCCACCTCCCGGCTGCTGTTTTTCTTTTATTAACTCCCACATCCCCCAGAACTCGTCGTATTCCCGGGCGTAGGAATACATGCTCAGCACATCGACTAGGTGAAGAATATCGTACCAGACATTGGGGTATTTGAGTTTCATGAACGTGGCGCCGATACCGAACATGTAGATCCTATTCCTGTTTTCCCAGTGAAGGATATGAGAGTCTATTCCATTATGCACGGCTTCTGTGTCTTTATACTGGCTCAGGCTGAGGGCTTTCAGTGTAATGAGGTTGGCATATGGGCAAAAATCCTCTTTTTTCCCCGGTCCCCTAAACTTTGGGTTACTCCCTTTGCATCGCCACCCATTATTCTCAGAGACCCATACCAGCATACGGGCTGCTTCTCTAATGTATTCATTGACTATACCAAATTTTTGAAGCACATAAATCAGGATGGGCGTGTCGCAGAGAAGCCACATGATTTCTCCATTTCCTTTACCTCCCCATCTCTCAGGTATCTCGATCTTGGACTGGAAGAATCCTTCCTCTGATCTGTGCTCTATGATTAGATTTGATATTGCCTTGATCCAGTCATCTCTAATATCGAGGCCGAAGTCAGCGAGAAGTTCAATCTTATGAATAGGATGTGAGGCATCATTGTGTCTCTTCAGGGGAGGGTCTGGCCAAGAGACGCATTCATCGATTAACTTCTGAATCTTCGGGTCTTGTGTTAGCTCCTTAAACTCTTGGCTGTTTTCCTTGTTCTGGATTCGTTTAAGGTTGTATCTGATCCATGGCTCATTACTTTGTTCCAAGTATGGAACTGGATCGTAGTTGAGCGGTAGATCTGTGACCATGTTTATTGAGACTATTTTGTTATGTAAAAAAGGAGCGATGGAGAAAGTGGGTGGGAGATGAGTGAAACTAGTCAGTTCTTCTATAGTATCCGGGGCGTGGCATGTATATGGTGCCGTCCTTCATCAGCACGCTGATGAGTCTGGCTCCCTCGCTCCTGTTGATACCATAGTCTGTGCTCAGTGACTCGTAGAGATCTGTTTCTTTGACTGACCCGCTTACGCGCTCCATCTCGCTCACTATTTGCAGGACTTTTTGTAGCTGATTCTGTAGGCTACGTGGTTTACCCGTGTACAGGATATCAATGTCTATCTGTCCGGTAGTTACATCGATTCCAACCTGCTCTAGACTCTTCTGCATAAGATTGATCGCACCCTCCGCGTCCTCGATGGTTACCTCAGTTCTGAGATGAGCTCTCGCCCTAGCCTCTGCCAGTCTTACTAGGCTCTCCAGTTGTCTGGCCGTGATTGCTATCGCTGAAGCTTCTCCTCCTTCGACGCTGGCGTTTCTCATCTTTACGTAGAACTCTTGAAATCTCTCGACGACTGGATCTGTGATTCTTGGTTTTATTGTCTTTGCGTAGCTGATGAATTTCCTCATTAACTGAATATTCAGCGGAGGCGTCAAGCCCGCAAGGTCTCTGTGTAGTCCAAGTATGTGTCCCGCAATCTCGCTATCGATTTGACTGTTTGGTATATCCCTCAGAATGAAAATGATATCAAACCTGCTGAGTATTGTAACTGGGAGCGTGATATTTTGCCCAATTGTCTGATATGGATTGTACCTTCCAAGCGTAGGGTTAGCTGCAGCCAGTATGCTGCATCTCGCATTGAGTGTAGCCACAATACCACCCTTAGCGATAGGTACTATCTGCTGCTCCATGGCGGGGTGTATAGCGCCACGATCCTCTTCCCTCATCTTATCAATCTCGTCAATACAGCAGATTCCTTTATCCGCGAGAACAAGGGCTCCGGCTTCTAATACGAAGTTACCTGTTCCACCCTCTTTGACTACCGCCGCTGTAAGACCGGCTGCGGTGCTTCCCCTTCCAGTTGTCATCAGTCCTCTTGGGGCTACTTTCGCTGCGAAACTCAACATCTGGCTCTTGGCTGTACCGGGGTCACCGACTAGAAGGACGTTTATGTCTCCCCTAATTTTCATGTCTTCAAGGTCTTTACTGACGCCACTTAGAAGTAGATATAGCACAGCTTCTTTGATGTAATCGTTCCCGTAGATACTTGGCGCGATGCTGTTGAGGAGTTTCTGGTGTATAAAGGGGTCTTTTGCGATCTCCTGTATGGCTTCTTCGTCTTCTGGTGAGAGTTCAAGGAGCTCTGACTCTCTTCCACTGACCTCGCAGAAACTGGCGTCTATGTTAAGATCAAAGGTTCTGAGTTCTCCACCCCTGCCAAACTTTGGTATCAGCTTGATGAACCCTGTTAATGTGATCCTGTCTCCTGGACGCGCGATATCGACAATATCATCCTTCAGTTCAACGTTTATTGATCTGGGCAGCTGTCCCGGTGGAAGATCCTCTGGTCTCTCCTGAATAGTGACGAGCTGGCTATCTATGAATACTGATTCCTTTGGGACAAGCTCGAAGCTTTTTCTATTATCGCAGGCAAGGCATTTCTGTGGTCTCTGTAATGTCACTCCGCTCTGCTCTATGTGGTTTAGTTCTCCGCATACTGAGCACATGAAGGTGGCTCTCATCACAAGCGGCGTGATGGCTGAGGCCCTGACAATGATACCGTGCAGCATAACAAGGCGTCCAATGTGATCAGAGCCTATCTTCCTGAGCTGAGTATCAGCTGGCAGGTTTCTATACCTGATGTTGATACGCTTTAGGCTCTCAGCGTAGATAGGGTCACGTGTGCGCAGTTTACTCCTGATAACCGTCGTGAATATCGGGGTGTTCCCTTCAGGGTCCTCCAAGATCATCTGGGCTAGATCCATGTCAAAACTATACAGATCTGTTAAATCTATGACAAAGCTTTTCTCGCCTTTTACAGATAACTCGCTAATCTCTTGATCATACTTGAATCTACCCTCTTTATCGGTAAAGTCCTCGATAAACTGGGTGAATGACTGCTCCACTGACTCTAACTGCGCCATCTTATTCTTCCCCTATCTCCCGCATTCCGTCACGCCACTCCGAGACGATGCGATGAACCATGTCATAAAGGGATATCTCCTCAGTTTGTAGTACTCGGGTGGGTGAATCTGCCTCTGCTGAGGCGAGACGTGTTATCCTGTTTATCCTTGACTCAAGTATGTCTTTGTATCTTGCACGTGTCCTGTTGAGATTCACAGTGTTATCCCTGTCTTCTGTTGAAGTGAAAGACTGGTATGCCTTAGAGTAGAAATCATCTGGTAGCGTACTCGGTGGTCCCGCTGGGTTGATGCGTTCCTTGAAGTGAATCTGGGTCCACTCATTATTATCAAGAACTTCATCAATATACTCAATCAAGCCATTTCGGGAGAACTCTCTAGCAACCCAATAGAATGTTTTGAATTCCCTATTGGCTTCTACAGCTTCTATTTTTAGTCCAACAATATCGATCTCTGGTATATTCCTTATGGCTTTACATCGTACAATATTATTTTCATAGTCCAAGCTGGGCGACCGGGAACTCATGGAAGGTTTTAGACAGTGACATGCTTATAGTACTATTCTCGCATATGGTGAGAACGTTTTATCCTTATATGAAGCGCTTCATCAAGAAATATAATGCAATCAAAGCTCCATGACCATCAAGGCATCAAGGAACTCGCTGATACAATCAGAGAACTTCAGACTAGTTCTCGGATTAGGAAGATGGTGGAAGACCGAATGAACGACTTCAGGGAGGTCCACTTGATGGATACCTACAAGTGGTATGAAGAACTGGTCTATTGTCTCCTAACCGCTAACAGCAGCGCTTTGATGGGGCAGAAATGCGTAGACGCTCTCTGCTGCGATAATATGCTTCTTGAGGGTAAGGAGGATGATATACAGAAATGTCTTGTTGAGACAGGGCACAGGTTCCCCAATAGAAGAGCGGAGTTCATCTACAATACCAGACACATAGCGCCAGTCATTAAAGAAAAAATTCAGGGATTCAAGAACACCAAAGAGGCGCGGGAGTGGCTCCAGGCGAATATCAAGGGTTTAGGCTGGAAAGAGGCAAGCCACTACCTTAGAAACATAGGCTACTTCGATCTTGCGATAATAGACCGTCACATTATCAATAATCTACGAGAATACAAGATAATAGATCTAGATCCCAAGAAAGGCTTAACCAAGAACCGATACTTAGCTGTCGAGAAAACCCTAGACTTGCTGGCAGATGAGCTAGAGATGCTACCCGGAGAACTCGACCTCTACATGTGGTACCGCAAGACGGGAAAAATCCTAAAATAAAGACATTTTAGCTACACGCCCACAATACCCATACAATGCAAATCAAAGTTGACGGAAAAACCGAGGACATCAAGTCTCTCTGGAGAGAAGGTAGCCTCGTAAAGATGGTGGACCAGAGAAAACTACCTCACAGCTTTGAGATTATATCCCTCAATAATCACAAGGAAACCGCTTGGGCGATCAAGAACATGGCAACTCGAGGCGCGGGCGCGATTGGAAACGCAGCCGGGTTCGGGATGGCTCAGGCAGCTCTTGAGGCTGAGAACAAGTCACTTGAAGAGTTTACAGAGTATCTGAATGAGGCAGCGGAGACCATAAGACTGACTAGACCAACAGCAGCTAATCTTTTCAAAGCCGTTGACAGATGCCTTGAAGCAGCCAACTGGGGCACAGTGTCAATGCGTGTTGAAAATGTAGTAAAAGCAGCCGACCAGATATTCAAAGACGACCTTAAAGCATCCGAGGAGATCGCAAAAGCAGGAAGCAGGCTAATCAAGGATGGCTTCAAGATCCTTACCCACTGTAATGCGGGAGCATTAGCATATGTTGATCACGGAACAGCGCTGGCGCCTATACGTCAAGCAGTCAAAGAAGGAAAAGATGTCTTCGTCTGGGTAGACGAGACACGTCCAAGGGGGCAGGGCGCAAGGATCACAGCGTGGGAATTAGAGCAAGAGGGAATACCCTACGCACTTATCGCTGATAACGCTGCGGGTTATTTCATGCAGAAGGGCGAGGTGGATATGGTTATTGTTGGAGCGGATAGGATCGCAGTAAACGGAGATGTCGCGAACAAGATAGGAACCTATGAGAAAGCAGTTGTAGCCTTTGAGAATAAGATACCATTCTGGGTCGCGGCGCCCGGGATGACCTTTGACCTAAACACTCTTTCGGGTGATGCTATCAAGATTGAGGAAAGAGACCCTGAGGAAGTGACTACAATGTGGGGTCTTGGTGAAGATGGGAAACGTACAAGAATCAAGATAGCCGCTGTGGGTACTCATGCGAGGAACCCGGCATTTGATGTTACTCCCGCCAAATATCTAAATGGGTTCATAACGGAGTATGGCTTAATTGAACGACCCTTTGATGAGGGTATAAGATGGCTTTTTGGGCAACCAGGGCTTCCCCCGGGGTTCAAATACGCAGGAACCTAGGCTTCTAGACTAATTTTAGGCGGCTCGTAGACATAAAGTCCCAATAGTATTGGGCCGTTTGAGAGGTTTCCGAAGATTGGTAATCTTCTTATTTTTTCTTCTTCCATTATTTCAGCTACCTCTGTAAGGGTTGTATTATATCTTACCCAGATTAATGGCTCTGAGCAAATCTCCTCCACGAGAGAGTTATGAGAATCCAGTTCTTTTTCAGCCACTCTTCTCTCGATATCTGAGCGTGTTATGATCCCAATCGGCTCATCCTCATCAGTCACGATGAGTGCGTCAAGGTTAAAATAAGTCATGAGACTCTTTGCAGAAGCTACTGTTCTATCCTTCTTAACTGTTATAACGTCTTTTACCACGATATCTCTAACCCTTACTGCCACACTGCCCACCTGAAATGAATAATTGTTAATGTAATGTTATGATTTGCGGAGCCCTAAACGGTACTAGAAATATGGAATTAACAGTCTATATCCATTCGAATGGGTAGTTTTGGCTGACCAAATCGCTTAAATTAATGTAAGGTATGAGGATGTGGTGTCCCGCCCGCCCTAGCTCAATGGCAGAGCATCCGGCTGTAGTCATCGCCCTGCGGGGCAGTGGCAATCAGGCCATGAGCAGACACCGGAGGGTTGCAGGTTCAACTCCTGCGGGCGGGACCTTATTCATTTTATACAAAGAAACACTTCAAATTTAAATTGGACGTTTTAGGCAGGATTCTATTGAATTTAGTATTTGGTATTTATGTGTAAATATTATATATAGTTACAAGCATCTTATACATTGAGTTGATTTTATGACAAAAAGCATCGGAATGCTTGTTGTAGGCGTGGGCTTCGTAGGCGGTCAAGTCCATGCTCCCTCATTCAAGAAGATTGATGGCTCAAACCTAATAGCACTCTGCGATATGATTGAAGATAGAGTTAAACCATTAGCAGAGAAAAATGACGTAAAATACTACCTAGACTTTAACGAAGCTATAAAAGACCCTGAGGTCGACGCCGTTGCAGTAGCGGTTCCGACTCCATATCACTATGATTTGGCTATGAAAGCTATTTCAAAAGGTAAACACGTTCTCTGTGAAATGCCTGTTGCGCCAAAGATCGAACAGATAAAAGAGATGGAAAAAGCGGCGGAAAAAGCAGGTGTAACTGTGATGCCTAACTTGAACTTCAGATTCGCGCCAGTTTATGTGAAACTCAAGGAAATGATAAAGGAAGGCGTGATAGGAAAACCAGTTGCCATGCATTACCGTGAGTTCCTTCCAGCTGCAGACTTAGCTGCGCAGTGGCCAGCTGGTGGATGGGCTTGGAATCTAGACAAGGCTGGAGGTTATCCTGACTGGACCCTCTCCGTTTGGGGTATAGATATGCTGAGATGGGTTGCGGGCTCTGAATACATGAACGCGGACTGGATGATGAGCTATCCAAAGCTTGAACAGTTTGGTGGAATCCTCGGATACAATACCATGGGGATCGCGAAATTCAAGAACGATATTGTAGCTTCCTTCCACTTTGGCGCATCAGTTAACGCTGCTGGATCTACTACCCGATTTGAGGTCTATGGTGATAACACTAATGTCATTCACGGCGTCGGAGTCGATAAGATTATTGTTTATGGCCCTGACAAAGAAACTAAAGAAATTGACTTACAGGTGAAAGGAACCCGGGTATGGGGTCACCGACAGTGCGATACTCATTTCATCGAGAGCGTCCTGAACAATAAAACTCCCTCTGTTACTCTTAAAGACGCTATCCTAGCTCAAGAAGTAGCAAACGGGATTACAGCAAAAATCAGATGACTTTTTTTTATCCATCTGCGGCTTTTATTATTATTTTTTGATATGTTTGGGCAATAAAATGTGGTTTTTAGAGCGTTTTTCTTTTCACTTGATTAATATTCGAATATGCATATTATTATTTGTAATAAACATAAAATTTAACATAAATACAGTACTTACACTAATTATCGTATATATTATTAACCCCAATGCAATAAACTGTGTAAAGGAGGCAACGAGTTAGTTGTCAAAGAAAAATCTGAACATAAAAATCGATGAACTATCATCTGCTTTAGGAACATTCAAAGGACTTGAAATACAGATCGGAAAACTCGTTGATGAGGAATGGGAAGAACCCATGGGGCCAACTCCCTTCCCATCAGTCGGAACCCTGCGTGACTGGGATAGGAAACTGCTGAAGAGATATAAGCCATATTACATGCCGATCTGTGATCTTTGTTGTCTATGCACATTCGGTAAGTGTGATCTCACAGGCGATAAGAAAGGTGCCTGTGGGCTTACTCAGGCTGCTCAACAGTCACGTATTGTGTTAATTTCATGTTGCATAGGCGCTTCTACTCACTGTGCACATGCGAGGCATATGTTGGACCATCTCCTTGAGGAATATGGGCGTGATACTGAGTTAGATGTTGCATTAAATACCAACGTAGAAGCACCTCATATCCGTCTCGTATGTGGCTATAAACCTAAAACAATAGGTGACTTAGAGGAGGCATTGGACTATGTCGAGACCCAGATTGTTCAATTAGTTGCAACGGCGCACACAGGACAGGAAGGGGACGCCATTGACTTTGAGTCCAAAGCCTTCCACGCAGGGATGCTTGACCATGTTGCCATGGAGGTAGCTGACATCTCCCAGATATCCGTGTTAGGGATGCCAAAAGGCTCTTCCGAGGCTGGAATGACTACCATGGGATTCGGCTCTATCGATACAAGTAAGGCTGTGGTCATGTGCATTGGACACAACGTGCTACCTAGTGTAGATATTATAGATTACCTGATGGAGCATGACCTATTTGAAAAAGTAGAAATAGGCGGGTTATGCTGCACAGCCCACGATAACAGTAGATACAACATCAGAGCTAAGATCTTGGGACCAATCTCATGGCAGATACGATATGTACGCTCAGGAATACCCGATGTTATTGTAATCGATGAGCAGTGTATACGTACTGACATACTCGATGAAGCAGTGAAGATCGGAGCCCCAGTAATTGCTACAAGTGAAAAAAGTATGATGGGACTACCAGACCGCACACATGATGATGCAGATGAGATTGTGGCTGACCTTGTTTCTGGTCGTCAGAAAGGAGTACTGATCATCGAGCCGAGAAAGGTTGGAGAGGTCGTAGTAAAAACAGTGTTGGCAGTATCCCCGAAAAGAACAGAGTATAAAAACCCATCAATCGAGAGCCTTATGGAAGGTATAGATAGATGCCGCGGCTGCTCAGAGTGCGTTGCAGCTTGTCCAAACACCCTTCCAATAATGGAAGCAGTGAACGCAGCTAGAAAAGGAGATCTGTCACTTTTTGAGGGGCTACAGTTACTCTGTGTAGGATGCGGTCGCTGTGAAAGCGCGTGTCCAGAGGATTTACCTCTCTTGAGTTACATGTACGCTGCTTCAGCAGAATCATGTAAAGGAGAATGTTACAATGTTAGAGTTGGGAGTGGCGCTATTACTGATGTTGAGATCAGGGAAGTCGGCAAGGGAATAGTCTTTGGTGAGATACCTGGTGTAGTCGCGCTAGTAGGATGCGCCAACTACCCCAATGGAGGAAGTGAGGTAGCTGTAATAGCTGAAGAGTTCCTCAAACGCAGATTCATAGTGCTGGCTACCGGCTGCTCAGCCATGGACCTAGCCACAACCCTTGATGAGGAAGGCAAGAATCTATATGATCGATATCCTGCTGTCTTTGACGCCGGAGGTTTGCTCAACATCGGAAGCTGTGTATCAAACGCCCACATCACGGGTGCTACCATCAAGATCGCTAACATATTCGCCAAGAGACCTCTCAGAGGTAACTACGAGGAGATAGCAGACTATGTCTATAACCGTGTTGGAGCTGTCGGAATCTCTTGGGGAGCCATGAGTCAGAAAGCATCGAGTATCGCATCAGGATGCTGGCGTTTAGGAATCCCAGTAATTGTGGGTCCGCATGGCTCAAAGTATAGGCGTAATCTGCTTGGAGCGAAAGACAAGGAGGAAGACTGGGTTACCATTGATGCTCGAACTGGACAAGATATGTATGTTGGTCCAGTACCTGAGCACCTGTTCTACGCTGCTGAAACAGTTGAAGAAGCCATAGTGCTGACAGCGAAGCTCTCTATGAGGCCAAACGACACCACCAAAGGAAGAGCAGTAAAACTCAGCCATTACATAGACTTACATAAGAAATACTACGGTGGACTACCCGACGATCTAGACCTATTTGTACGAAGGGAAGCTGATCTGCCTTTCACTATGAAAGCGGAGTTGCTTGAACACTTGAAGGCGAAGGGATGGGTTGAGGATAAAATCGGTATGCCGGATCCAACTCTGTTAGATCGTATGGTCAGGAGGCGTGAGTAATGTCAGCGAAATTTAAAAGAGGTCAGACCGGGATGGTCGGCGGTCCACTTCAAGCCAAGATATTCCCCAACGTTGGCGTAGCCGCCAACCTCATAAAAAGTGCCAAGCGTCCTCTGCTTATTGTTGGATCTGAAGCGACCGAGAAGAAAACCAATGATGGAGACATCATTGATTCAGCGATCCGGGCAATGAAAAACAAGAAGCTCACCGTGGTCGCTACGGGTCACCTTGTGGGTGAGTTCAGGAAACGTGGCGTTGAAGAAGCTAATAGTATGCCATTATTTGTTTTAGGTAAATATCTGAGCGATTCTGAGTGGAAGGGATTTGATGGGGAAGGGCAGTACGATATGGCTGTCTTCATCGGCTATCCCTACTATATGGAGTGGCTCGTAGAATCGGGTCTAAAAAACTTCACAAAGCTGAGAACAATCAGCCTAGACCGCACATATCAGCCTAACGCTCAGTGGAGTCTCGGCTGGATGCCAGTGCCAGATTGGCAGGAGTCAATCAATACAATTATATCAAGTTTAGAGGAGGATGCGTAATTATGTCGATGTTTGATGATATCCCCGTGGATGTAGGAATTATCTATGAGGGAGAAAGAATACGTGGCCGCGAGATGCAAGTTGAGCTCGGCGGACCCAGAGAGGAGTACAAGTTTGAACTTGTCCAAGCTAAACCAGTGGACGAGATCGAGGACGGTAAAGTAACGATAATCGGCCCAGACCTGCAGGATATAGTTGAAGGTACAAACATTCCCTTTGGGATGGTAATTGAGGTCGGTGGAGCTGAGATAGAGAAAGACCTTGAAGGCGTCATCGAGAGGCGTCTGCATGAGTATGTTAACTTCATCGAGGGTTTCATGCACTTGAATCAGCGGTATGATATTCAGATGAGGCTAAGCAAGAAGAGCTACCAAAAAGGCTTCAACACTCTAAAAATCTTCGGCGAGGTTCTCTTCAGGCTCTACAAGAGCGAGATGCCCTTCATCGAGAAGATGCAGATCACGTTCATCACAGACCCTGAGAAGGTCAAGGAGATGCAGCCTACGACCTTGGAAATCTACGAGGCTAGGGATGCACGCGCAAGAGGCATGAGCGATGACGACGTGGACGTGTTCTATGGCTGCAGTCTATGCCAGAGCTTCGCGCCTACACATCTCTGTGTCATTACACCCCAGAGGTATGCAAACTGTGGCGCCATAAGTTGGTTTGATGGTAGAGCCACAGCCAAGGTAGACCCAAAGGGCCCTGTATTCGAGATACCCAAGGGCGCTTTGATAGATGCAGTTACCGGAGAATACGAGCAGGTAAATCAGGTGATTAGAGAAAAGAGCTTGGGTGAGATAGAAAGAGTTCAGCTGTACACTGCTTTCGGTTATCCTCATACCAGTTGTGGATGCTTTGAGGGCTGCGCATTCTACATACCCGAGGTTGATGGCTTTGGAGTTGTTCACAGAAACTACAAGAGTCAGACAGTCAACGGTTTGGACTTTGTTACAATCAGTGACCTTACTGCTGGTGGTAGACAGGTTGACGGATTCCACGGACTCAGCATCGAGTACATGAGGAGCCCCAAGTTCCTTCAGGCAGACGGTGGCTGGGACCGGATAGTTTGGATGCCCGAGGATATCCGCGACAGGATAAAGGAATACCTGCCCGAGGATATTGTTCCCAAGATAGCAACAGAGAAAGATGTCTCAAGTCTTGATGAGCTAAAAACGTGGCTGAAGGCTAAAGGTCACCCCATCGTTGAACGCTGGGTTGAGGAGCCAAAGAAAGAGGAACCGAAACAGGAACAGGCATCTCAGCAATATGCTCAGCCTCAGATGCCAATGACTGGGTTCACGGTGCCAAGCCTTGAACTGCCAGCCAGCGCGTTACCGATGCTGGGTTTACCTCAGGGTCTCAATATAAAGATCATACTGAAGAACGCCAAGATCAAAGCGGATAAACTAATCATCAGGGTAGAGAAGGAGTGACCTAGATGGCAAAAGAGAAGAAAATCAGCCTGCCCATCAGCGCTGACATTCTTGAGCGTCTAGCTAAGTTTCAGGAGATCGAGCTGCAGGACGTTGAGATCGAGTTCGACGAGATTGAGGTTGATCTAGGTTCAGCTGGAGGCGCAGGGATAAACCCCGCTATAATGAGCAGGATGGCTTTCGAGTTCGCCCTAATCAGGGACTCAGCTAACAGGATGACTCAGATTCTAGGTGGAAGCGTCATACCTCCAATGGGGTACGCTCCTCAGCAGATGCAGCCCCAGCAGATAACACAGCCGCTTGTAGCCACTAAGGTATTACCAACTCAGCTAATCTCAGCCAAAACAAACATTCCCCATGGGGCTTACTCGGGGGAGATCGTTGAGGTTAGGCTCGGTGCGACGAAATCTGAGGGTGGAACACGTGGAAAATCATTTGTGATCGGTGGGCAGAAGGCACCAGCCTACTATAATTTTGAGATTCCCCCGAAGAATAAACCAATTATAGCCATGGATGTCTTTGATTGGCCCAAGATCAGCTTATCCAAGGCAGTCAAGATGCATTTCCGAGAAGTCGTGGATGATGTAGCTGAGTGGGCAAGACTCTGCGTAGACAAGTTTGGCGCAGAGGTTATCAATGTACACCTGCTCACAATCGATCCACTGATCGAGAACGCCACACCCAAGTCTGCTGTAAAGACGGTTGAGAATGTGCTTCAGGCAGTTGACGTGCCCCTCAGCATCGGTGGCTGTGGAGACCCAAAGAAAGACCTAGCGGTTTTCACTGCTATATCCGAGCAGTTAGAGGGTGAAAACCTTCTCATAAACTCGGTCACGTTAGATATGGATATCGAGAAAACAGCCAAAATGATCAGGGATCACAACAATACGGTGATCGCATTCACTAGCATGGATGTTAACAAGGCTAGAGAGCTTAATAGGAAGCTCTACGATTTTGTCCCCAAATCCCAGATCATCATGGACACCACAACAGCTGCACTGGGCTATGGGCTGGACTATGCTTTCACTGTAATGGAGAGATGCAGATTAGCTGCACTCAAAGGTGACCCTGAGCTAAATCACCCCTTGTCCAGCGGTACTACAAACGCTTGGGCTGCACGTGAAGCGTGGATGAAGATGGGTCCAGAGTTCGACCCAAGAGAACTTCGTGGCCCCATATGGGAGGCCATCACAGGTCAGACCCTGCTCTTAGCAGGTGTTGATTACTTCATGATGATGCACCCTGCTGCTGTTAACGCCCTTAAGGAGATGATAAACAACCTCATGAAGGGAGAGAAGCCAACAGAGCCAACTAACTGGGTGACCATAAAGGTGGGAGGAAACTAAGATGCCAGCTAAAGAACTCAGCCCAATAGAGATCTACAAGCTACTCCCCGGGACAAGCTGCAAGGAGTGCGGGGAGACCAACTGCATGGCTTTCGCAGCCAAGCTGGTGAACAGGGAGGCTTCGCTGGAAGAATGTAAGCCACTGTTGGATACGAAATATGCAGAATCGTATTCTAAGCTGTGGGTTCTACTGAAGCCCGCGGTGAAAGCCGTTGTGATAGGTGTTGGAGAGCACGCTGTCACTATAGGTGGGGAATATGTCCTATATAGACACGATTTCACCTATTTCCATCAACCCGCTATAGCGATTGATGTCACCGATGAGATGAGTGATGAAGAGTTCGAGACCAGAATTCATGTCCTGAACGACTTCGCATACAACTACATCGGTATGGACCTAACCTTAGATATGCTAAACATTAGATCCACAAGCGGTGACGCCCAGAAATATGCTGATGCGGTGAAAAAAGCAGATGAGTTCACGAGAAAGCCCTTGATGCTTGTGGCACACGACCCAAAGATACTGGAGGCGGGGTTGATGATGGTGGCTGATAAACGACCCTTGATTCATGGAGCTACCAAGGATAACTGGAAGGAAGTTGCGGAGCTTGCCATAAAGTACAGTTGTCCAGTGGTTGCCTACTCGCCGGGTGATCTTGACACTTTGAAGAGTATCGCCCTGACGCTAGAAGAGTATGGTATCAAGGACATCGCGTTGGACCCAGGGACACAGCCCAATGAGTATATGTCAGCGAACACTGACAACTTCACGATCCTCAGATGGGACGCCATCAACGAGGATGAAGAAGGACTCGGTTACCCATTAATCGGGGCACCCATGGCTGCTTGGGCAGTAGAAGAAGAGGACCCAGTGCTGAACGAGTGGAACGAGGCAGTTATAGCCGGAGTATTGACCGCGAGATTCGCGGATCTTATCGTGGTTCATGGCATCAGCGGCTGGGCGCTTCTGCCCCATGTTTTCATAAGATGTAACCTCTACACAGACCCAAGGAAACCGGTATCGGTAGAGGCTGGTTTGATGACCATGGGGACGCCGGACGAGAACAGCCCAGTCCTACTCACGACAAACTTCGCATTAACCTATTACACAGTAGCCAATGATATCGAGAACGCGAAACTCAACGGGTATCTACTTGTTGTGGACAGTGAGGGAATGAGCGTTGAGAGCGCAGTAGCTGGTCGTAAGATGACAGCTGATACTGTCGCTGAGGCGATGAAGTACTTCAAGGTAGAGGAGAAGGTGAAACACCGGAACATCATCATACCTGGAAGGGCTGCGAGGCTCAGTGGCGAGATACAGGAAGCCAGCGGCTGGAGCGTATCAGTGGGACCACTAGACTCCTCAGGTATAGCCTCATATCTATCTGAGAAGTGGAATCCTTACCCCGAGTAGTCTAAACCCATTTTATGTAGCTGTTCGGGGAGCTTGCTCCCCCCACAATAACTCTTTGGTGGGGGTTTTTGCCTTTTATTTCTTCAAGTACCCCGTTGTACTCTATTATATCTCCTTTCTCAAATAGGCTGCTGTAGAGTCCTTCAAATGAGACTATTTCTGATATCCCGGGATGTGTTCCGCATTTTACTTCAGAGACATCGTAGACAGCGGGAAGATAGAGTGATTCTTTTGTCTCTGTTATCTTAGCTGTTCCAGTTACTTCTCCGATCCTATGATATGTGTTATCCCCATAGTTTTCAGTGATCTCCTCATCTGTTCTGGTGGGGTGAACCGAGAAATAGACTCCATCAAAATACCCATAGTTCCACCTTTTCTCAGCCATCCGCATGAGGTCATCTGCTGAAAGCCTGAATTTGCCTATTCGATTGATTATCCACTCGCCTTTCTCTTGGCTAGATACTCCCTTGATGTATCTGGATTCTTCCTTAAGCTCCAAGAGTGCTTTCTTCAACCTGTATGATTCATCCAGCCCATAGACAGTGAGGTCTACGTCGCTGAACTCAGGGTTATGTGTCTTGGTTAATATGCTTCCAGTTACTCCGAGTGAGTCATCGATGTCTGCTCGTTTCTCCAATAGTTTTGTTAATCTCAGGAGTTTTTCTTCCAGTGGGTCACTGGGTCCCTTTTTCTTTATCGCCATGAGTCTTTTTCTGGGCTCGTAGTACGTTTTCACCTTGTTTTTTGGTACCCATGATATCTCGATGTTTCTAACAGGGCACTGGAGTATGTGTTCTGGGTGCATCTGTTTGAGGTACTCGTATGTGTTCTCGACCTGTGATACCTGATAATAGGGGATGCTACGGCTGTACCTGACTCCGTCTCTCATCCATTTTCCAGTCTCTGATGGCACGTATTTGAGGTAAGCCGTATAGCCATCGGGTGGATGCAGGTAACCCACGACGCAGAACAGGTAACCATCAACAGTCTCTATAAAGTCCCTGTCTTTCGGCTTCATTATTTTAATCACCCAAGTTTTGCTATCACGTATTCTACTAGTTTTTTTGTTATATTCGTCTCTGTGACTGACTGGAGTCCTTCCCAGCCTGGTGTGCTGTTCAGCTCAATCACGTATATGTTGTCTCCGGATTGCATAACATCGACACCTGTGTAGTCCAGCCCCAGTTTCTCGGTTGCCCTCAATGAGATTTCCTTGATCTCATCGCATGGCTCATATGCTTGGGCTTTCCCGCCGCTGCTGATGTTTGTCTTCCAGTTCTCCGAGACCCTTCTCATGGATGCAACCACCTCGCCTCCGATTATGAATACGCGGATATCCTCTCCTCCATGGTGTATGAATTCCTGCAGATAGAAGACGCTCTTGGTCATCTCAAGCGCCCTAAAAACCCTGTATGCGATATCCTCACTTGATACCCGCGTGATACCCATTCCGAGAGAGCCGAAAAGAGGCTTCACCACGATGTCTTCCCCCAGCTCATTGAAAGCCTTCATGGCTTCACTGAAGCTCTCGGTGATGATGGTCTTGGGGGTCCTTACTCCGGCTTCATCCAGTAGAGCCGATGTATAGTACTTGTCAACTGTTTTCTCGATGCCCCCCGCTGGGTTGATCACCTTTACACCCATCTCTTCAAGTCTGTGAAGGGCATCCATCCTGTAGAAGACCTGCTCCGCTGTTCCCCCCGGAACCCTCCTCACGATAACCGCGTCATAGTCATCGATAGTGAACCCTCTTACAGAAACTTTTGGTGTGGTCGCGATGCCTGACTTGAACTTGGTTATGGGAAGTAGGTACGCCTCTGCGCCCTGTTTAACCAGTTCCTTTAGGAGTCGTTTGATGTGCCACTCATCCCTATCTGAGCCCACGATGCCGATCTTCAACCGTTTTTTCGCCTTCTAAGCTACCAGTATCTCGGCGTTTCCGCCTACTGCTAGGTCTCCTCGATATCGCTTCATGGGTTTATCTATGAATTGATGCGCGATGGTGACTCCCAGCTTCTCGTATAGGTGCTTCAGGTACATTCTCATGAAGGTCGGCGTATAAGTGGTATCGTATCTGTATGTTGGGAGCATCTCATCGACTCCGCTGAAACAGGCGATGAACCCCCCGTTTCCCTTTGCTTGAGCCCCCGCTCGTTTCCCGGGTTTACCGAAGATGAATACCTCTCCACCGTTCATATGAACACCCGTGAAGTCACCAGTATTACCCATCACAACGATCTTGCCCCTTCTCATGAATGAACCCACCTCAGAACCAGCGTTACCCGTAACCAAGATACAGCCACCTGTCATACCCTCACTGCTTCCCCTGTAGGCTGCGCCTAGGAGGTTACCTGCGTCTCCGAGCACCCTGATGAGCCCTCCTTTCATCTCGGCTCCTGCCCAGTCGAGAACGTTATCGGTTACCGTGATGTCTCCACCACTCATCTGGGCACCAAGATGCATGCCTGCATAACCTTGTATAACGATTCGTCCAGCTGTCATCCCTGCTCCTATGTGTTTGATGTGTCTGGCGTCTCCATCCATCACTATTAGCTGCTCCTCTGGCTTGTCCGCTATCTTACCCTGAGCGTGGATGTATTCCTTCATCGCCACCTTCTCATTTCCATAGTAGATAGGCAGGTTTCTGATCTCATCCATGGTTTTTCCAGCGAAGACATCGGGTGAGATTACCTCTGCCTCTATCGGTACACTGCTGAAGCCCCGAGGGGTTAGCATGAGTTTCTTCATCTCAGACATCTTTCAAGCTCTCCTTCAATCCCATCTTGAATTTACCCAATTTGCCATCAAAGTTCACGGCTGTTATCCACTTGACACCATCGATCTTTGTCGCGGCGTTAACCCCGGCACCCATCGCCCGCATCACTGTTTTTTCATCAAAACCGTTGATGACCACCTCAATGACAGAGTTTACCCCTGGTGGGACCTTGCTCTCCTTGAAGCTGTTCTTTATGGAGGGGCAGAATGGTGTGTTTGTGCTTGCACGTAGGAACTTGTACGTAGAGCCTACCTTGCTCCCGCTCCTGCAGAGCCCTCCAGGGAAGGGTGTGATTACCCCGGGCACTTTCTTGATGGCGTCGATGGATGCCTCTGCTGCCTTCAGTGTATTATCTTCGGTATCACCCATGATTAGGTAGTTGCCTCCCGCCACCGCTTTTCTCGCCCCCATCTTCTCTTCGATGAGGAACTCTCCCTGCATGACGGGTATCCTCCAGAATCGTTGACGGTTTTGCCATCCGTCTCCCATCCTCATCTTTACCTGATATCCGTCTCCGAAGAATCGGATACTCTTACCGATGTCCAGCATCTCATCGGCTGTCTCTTCTGGTACACCGTTGTAAACCGCTGTGCTTGGGCAAGTTAACACGCATTGCCCCATCCTGTTTAACATAGACTCTGCGAGTTTTCCCTTGGAGAACCCATAGACCATGACTGCTACACCGGGTCGTCCATCAGGGGAATCATCGGCAGCTATGATTGACTCGATCCCAGCCTCGCAGTCGCATGCGATGACGCTGGTGGCGAATCCCGTCATGGTTTGTGCCGCTGTGTCTGCCCACCTCTGAGACGCAGCTGTTATAATTATCCTGCTCCCCCACATGCCGAATCCCTCAGCGAAGGTGTCCTCGATCTCTACTCCGTTGTGTATGAAGCTCATGACCATTCGCCTCCTGCTTTGTGTATCTTTTGAATCGGTAGATACTCGTCTTGGACCGGGTAGTTACGGAGGCTGATAGTGTAGTATTTCTTGAAGTCTCTTTCAAGGTCCTTCATCAACTCATCCTCAATCTCTTGTGGTACCTTGGCGTCCACCCAATGAGTAGCTCCCATTGGTGTGGCTACCACTTCGCCGTCTTTGACCACGATCTCACCGTTCTTAATGGTGTACGCTGCCTTACCGAATGCCTTGATTAACTCCTGATACTGGCTGGGTCTCCACTTAGTCGGGTCGATATCGTAGACCGCAATATCTGCGTCCGCGCCCTCACCGAGATGACCCTTATCTGTTAGTCCAAGCGCCTTCGCTGTCCCAGCGCGTGTAACTATGGCTATGTCTTTGAAGCTGTACTCTCGGTAAATGTTTGCCAACCCTGTTCGTTTTAGGCAAGTCTTGTTTAGCTCTCTCATTGTGTCAGTTCTTGCCTGTCTGCTCATGAGCCACGCCATTACCTGTGGATAGTAGATGAAGGGTCCGCCGTTGGGGTGATCGGTTGTCATGTATATTTTCCATGGGTCTTTCACTGATAGCGCGAGCTCGATCCCAATTCCCCACTGAACGCTGTTCGCTGGGTTATTCTTTTTAAAAGTGTAGGGAACTACTCCTGCGCCTGCCTCGTTCTCTACGTCGCTGTTTACCCACTTGTTTCCCGTCATGTTCCAGAGGGCGAACTGCCATGGTCCATCTCCAGTCATAGTTGTGGTGTCTGTGAATATCACCTGTCCCAAGTCGAGGGTTACGTGTTCGTGCTCGTTGACGTATTTTGCAATATATGGCGCCCCTGATTTGACGTTCATCCAGTTGTTCCCTGCGAGGGCATTGAACTGGCAGTGCACAACATGTACTGTCGCCTTTCTACCTTCCTTGGGCTTGATGTCCTTCAGGATATCCATGGTCTCTCGGGTTATCTTGTAGTTTCCCGGCATACCGAGGTTATTACAGTGCAGATGAATAGTATGCGGAAGACCAAGCTCCTCGTTGGCTTTAGCTAGACTCGTGATTATCTGACGAGGAGTGATATCATAATCCTCTACCATTCCGTCTAATCCATGGACGTTTCTTCCCCACTTCCAGTTCTCAACCCCCCCTGCGTTCACGATCTTGACCGCGTATCCCCGCGTAGCGCGTAACAGCCAAGCTACGAATGCCTTGAGTTTTTCCTGATCTCCTTCCTGTACATACTTTAACACAAAGTAGTTGTTGCCAAAAAGGGTGAAAGCTGCTTTATCGATGATTGGAGTATCATTGAGCTCCTCATGCACGTGTCTGGCCCCAATAGGCGGCATAGCTGCCTCCATGACGCTGGTATAACCCATGGCGGCGTAGCGGTAACCTGTCACGAATGTACTTGGACAACTGTATCCGACACCACCGCGGGTGAATTTTCCCCTCGGTACAACGTCTTTTCTATGATCCTCGGGTCGGAGTAGTCTGCCTATGTTGATCTTGCTCCCAGCGATGTGGCTGTGAAGGTCAACTCCACCCGGCATCACCGTCTTCCCATTGACATCGATGATCTTGGCGTCTCTCTCGTTGACTTCTTCAACTATTTTTCCGTCTCTTACGAAGATATCCTTCTTCTCACCATCAACCTTGTTTAGTGGGTCATAGACGTAACCGCCTTTGAGTACTAATGTTGTCATTGTTTCGCCTCCTTCAAACCACTTAGTATCCTATTCAGTACCTCAAGATCTGATACGACTCCATTCGGCGGCTCCAGTATCTTGGATAGCATCAGTGGGACTCCGTCCATCCTGTAGGCTGTTCCCTCTGCCTCTATCCCCGCTGTGGCTACCGGGATCACTACTTCACTGAGCATGGTGGTGGGCGTGGTCTTTTGGTCTAGAGTTATCACCGGTATCTGGGCGAGGTGTTTTGCTGCATCCTTGGGGAATGTAGATCCGGGGTCTGATGCGATAATCAAAGCAGCGTCAGCCTCCCCTGCGGATAGCATATCGATGGCTGTGAATTCCCCGGGATTGTACCTCGGATACCCCATGCTGAAGTCAACAGCGTACGGGTAACCCGTCTGCCATGTGGTGACTGTGTTCGCTCCCGCCACATTATAGTGGCCCCTCATAGGCGTCAAAACGAATTTGGTTTTCCTGTTGAGCTCTGAGACCAGCCCCACGGCTGCGTCGATGTTCATGTGTCTTCCATCGCTTTGGGTTAGACCCAAGCCAAAGAAGACTGTGCCGAATCGGGCGTTTTTCATCTCTTCTGCTAGTTCTTTGATTTCCTTCATGGGGACACCTGCTATTTCCTCAGCGGTGATGTTTTCTCCTCTAACCAATGCGCGGAGTGTCTGCAGGAGCTCAAAATCCTTGTTATTTTCTATCTTGATGAACTTGTCAGCCATACGTGCTGTGCGGGTCTCCCTGACATCCACGACGACTATTTTTCGATCTTTTCTTCCCTCTGGGACATATTTTCCCTTCGGCATTACACTGTAGCGTACGATATGTCGTAGATGTGCCTCTGTTGGGTTGCTCCCCCAGAATATCACCAAGTCTGCCCTGTTCATTACCTCGCCTAGTGTGGTCTTGGATTCGCCTACCTGCTGGAGGGCGAGTATTGTTGGTCCATGACACACCGATGATGTGTTATCAAGTACACCGCCAGTGCATTCGGCGATCTCGACAGCCTTCCCGATTGCCCCACACTCAGTGGAGCTCAAACCATAGATGAGAGGTCTTCTAGCCTTGGCGAGTATCTCCACTGCCCGTTTTATGCTGTTATCGAGTGTGTCTTCTTTTCCATTGATTGATGGCGCTGTTATGCGGTTTTGATGATGGTTGAGGAACTTTGATCTGGATATTGCACAGGCGTTTTTCACATCCTCTACGTGGCCATCCTTTATGGTGATCTCTATGTCATCGCAGAGGCATCCGCAGAAGGGGCATACTATGTCTCTGTACTGCATTTAGACTCCGCTCCTGAGTTTTTCCACTATTTCTTGTATTGAGTATACTTTCTCGTCGCTGGGTTCAATTGTGGCTGGTATACCCTTCATGATGGGCATCCCTGTACTGCTTGTTGAGGATGCGTATACCTGATTCGCCCAAGGGCCATAAGGGAAGAAGACTAGACCTGAGCCTAACCCCTCTCCGGGTACCCAGTTAACCGTCACAGAACCATAATCTGTAGCTACCTTTACATGATCGCCTGTCTGGAGATTGATCTTCTCCGCGTCATCCGGGCATATCTGGATATGATTTACGCTCTCTGTGTAGCTCTTTGAGAGCTTGCCCTCCTCTAGTCCTATTCCTTGTTTCGCTGTTCTCCCTGAGATCAGGGTTACTGTCATCTTCTCTATCCCTAGTGCCTCCTTACTTGAGCGCTGAACGCTTGATTATCTCTGTGTTTACTCTCCCACAGCTGAATGTGGCGCCTGTCTTGGCGCAGGTGAGTGTTATCTCCGCTGGCGCGAATAACGCTGGGTCGATCTGGGTGAAATCAAAGTTAACTGCCTTGTATATCTCGTAGCTTGTCTTCCCATAATCCTTGCAGTTGGAACTAGGTGCGTTTTCAGCTATTTCCTTGAGTGAGTCCTCGGGTTCATCTACTATGAAGCTTGTGACTCCACCATAGGTTAACGCATCCTCTGCTCTACCCATGGCTACTCCTCCATCCGTATGAACAGGCATGACGGGGGCATATCCTATGCCATGTAGCACCTTCTTGGGGTCCAAGCCCAGTTGGTCTAATCTGAATAGACCTGTCTCGACTATTCTCCCAGAGATCTGAACCATACCCGCTAGACTGGTGGTGGTCGTCATCACCATATAGACATTCTTTGGCTCAACCTTACACCTCTCAGCGATGAAGTATGCCACCGAGTCTGGAGGCATCTCCTCCGACTCCATCAGTAAAACCGCGACATCAGAGCTATCTTGGTACTCTATTTTCTTGAATACGTCTTTTGGCTTCAATGCTAACGCCCTTGCCGGTCCACTCCCATCAGCGGTGTATCCTTCTGGCTTTATTCTCCATCCCGCGAGTTGAGCCCCGAATAAAGCCACAGCTGGGTGATCAGTAGCGACGTTCACCGTTGGGAGTTTCAATCCATCATAATCAGCGTAGCCTAGACCAACGCTTCCAGCTCCCCCCATGGCGATTCGCGTCGCCATCAAACCAGCCTCGTATCCCCCATGAGCCTCCAATCCTGTATCGATTACTGTTGCCCCTGAGGGTAGTTTCTCCACTTTGACCCTGTAATAGTCTGGGTCCTCGATGAGCTTCTGGGTCCACTTGAGTGCCATTTTGTTTATGCTCAGCATTATAGAACACATTGTTCATAGCCGAGGTTATCTAAACCTTTTATGGTCAATATTTACTCTCAATACTATGCTTATTGTAAATATAGCCAAAATACTTGTTACTTGTCCAGATAATCCACGACGCTGGCTTCCTTCGTCAAGATGTACCGCTCATGGTTTTCACCCAGTTTCTTCTCGATGCAGAAACCATCTATCAGTATCTTGAGGTGCCAGTCAAGGATCTTCTCATCTATCAGCGTAACTTCGCTGATAGATGCTATTGTGTCATTTCCCTCGTATATTGCTCGTAAAATATTTCGCCGAATTGGGTTATTGATTGCTCTGAAATATCTTCTATGCCGGTCCTTTGTTTCTTCCATGGAGTTGGTTACGGTTATCGATTTATCAGGTAATATAATCCCACACTTAATTTTCTTCATAATCGATTTCATTCGATTATAGGAGAGAACAGTATCCTCTCCACTTTGAGCCTTTTTAATGGCTCAGAGATAGCCTCTGCCTCTGGGTGATCGGTATTGATGACTAATGCAGTATCCAGTCCTTTCCCGCCTCCAGCGACTACGATATACCTTCCATCCACTAATCGATTTGATGCTGCTATGCTCGCTACTTCCAGCGCGGCCTTGATCCCTGGATCAAACATCATCAATGTCTCCTTCATCTCCCTGAGGTCTTGGAGAGGTAGGTCCGCGTTTTCAATGGCAGTGATTTTTCCCTTCTTCATATCTTTCTTAACGCTATCACTGTATGTGAACTCCGAGATTGCAATGATTTTAGCGTCTTTTCCTAGTTCTTCCGCCATCTTGAGCGCGCTCTTTCCATTTTGACTAGCGACAATAATTGGCGCTTTGTTCTCTGTTGTATATTTTTTCAGTTTCTCAATGATCTCATTTTTTACGCTCAAGAACCATCGAATAAAGATAACAGGTATTCCGCTATAACATTTTTCAGTAAACTTGCATAGAAACCGAGATTTTTTTATACAGAGATTTTATGGTCATTGAAATTTAAATAAGACTGTATAAATACAATATATAGAGGTTCATGGTTTGAACATCGCGCTGAGTCCAGAGTTCTGCAACCTACCATGCAGGGTACTAATGAATAAGTTACCGCCCAAAGCAGTGGCAACTGAGAAACTCGTAGACCTGACAAAGAGACTTCTCAGCATAGACTACAAAGCCGTTGTTGTCTATGAGGACAATGACCCTATCGGTCTCATAACCCTGAAGGATATTATGAGGTGGCTTGTGCAGGCTGAAGACAAAGATATCCTCATGGCCAGAGACTTGGTCACTGTGCCTTTGATCTCAGTTGATATTGATACTCCTCTACAGAATGCTTTGGATGTTATGGCGAAATATTCGATCAAATACGTTGGTGTAAATGAAGATAAGGTATTGAGGGGGCTTCTTCATGAGGATGGGGTGAAGGAGATCTGCGAGATGTATCCTCATTACCTCAGGCAGTACAGTTAAGGTCGCCAACCATCTAATAGTAGCACGAATAATGACGCAGCCGTCAGATCAGCAGTAGTTCCCGGGTTCAGTAACCCGTTTTCCCTCTTCAGTTCCTCATCGAGAATCCACAGCATCTTATTGCCTTCTTCTGTGCATGTTCCTCCGGCTTCGAGGATTCTACGGGCTTTTTCCGATACTTTTTCCGCTGATTCCCGCCCCGCTTTTCTCTGGATAAGGGAGTCCGGGTGCATTGCCAGTATCTTTAGGAAGGTATCTACGGTTGCGTTGTTGATGCGGTCTCCACTGGCGACTCTTTGTTTGAGGTGTGGATAGCCTGTCTCGAATACGGTGCTGAACCCAGTCACCCATTCATGGCATATCATGTCCCTGTCTTTGCAGATGCTGAATATCTCCAACGGGGTGATCTTCTCTCGTAGAATCCTAGTAGCTGATCTCTGGTCACTGACATCGAGTTCATCGAATGAGCCCAGATTCGTAGATGACATTGCTTCATCGATGGCGACATAGATATCCACAGAGTCAGTACAGGTTGCGTTTGAGATTATCCTCTGAGTATAGTCTCTGAGCGTCGCGACTCCTATTTTCCCTTTAGTGTAGGCTGCTCCTGCGGCTGCGGATAATGGGGTGAATAGGAGGATCACTCCGAGGTGGATGTTACCCCCACCCTGCCACCTGAACATCTCATCCACTGCCTCCCTGATGCTTTTCCCGAGTTGAATCTTACCCAGATCCGTAATGTTGTGGCTTTTCTCCGCGAGTTTCCCCATTACCGAGCCAAGTGACACTCCCCCAGCTAGGAAATGCTCATAGTGTGTCCCCTGAAGATCACTGAGTCTATGTATGTTCCCCGGCTTCGGGTACGCCGAGACCTCTAGGAGGGCAGCGATGCTCGCGCAGTTACCTACATGTTTAGCGATGCTCGAAGTGTTCAAGGATATCCCATTCTATTGATCATTGTTTATCTTATAAGGTTCAATCCTCTACAATACGGGTATGGATTTGTCTCGTTTCACCGAGGGGGATTACATCAGGACAGTTGATGGGCTATTCTTCGCAGTGAAAGGAGGCAGACACAGTGATGAACTGGCAGTCGCAACCCTCAGATACATTCCTGATCTGAAAGGTGAACGGGTGCTTAACGGGGTGAGATATCGGCGTGTTTATGATGTCGACTCGACGACAAGGTATCTGGCGGCTAATTTTCCCTCTTATATCAATTACATTGAATGGCTTGGGTTCAGGCTTCAATCCGTGCCCCATTCAAGGATACTTGAGGTCTATAAACCCGTAAAACGATTGCAGGCGATACTTGATGACCCTAAAGCGAGGCTTGAGGCCAGAATATCCGAGTTTGTAAAAGCCTTATCCGCGGCAAGCGGCGTGTCCACATCCTTTTTCGGCGTCTCTGGCTCTGTTCTAATTGGGCTCGATAACGAGGACTCAGATATTGACCTCAATGTCTATGGTGAGGGGGAAGGCGGGAAAGTCTACGAGGCTTTACGGAGACTTAGATCGGAGCAGGAATGGATCAGACCCTATAATTTGGTAACTATTGAGCCCGTATATTCCTCAAGGTGGGGTGATATTGATTTTAGTGAGTTGAAGATGATTGAATGCGGGAAGCTTCTTCATGGGTTAGTCTATGGCGTTGATTACTTCATCAGGCTGCTTATCGATGAGGATAAATCAGAATCCACTCCCGTGTGCACCG
>CAYUTB010000005.1:5419-11781 GCA_964447425.1 uncultured Candidatus Bathyarchaeia archaeon | reverse complement strand
CAGCAGTGGTTTTTTCGAGGCGCGTCCATATAAGTCGAGTACTACCTATCGAAATCTGCATCATGGCAGCCAAGCGTCAATAAACGTTACTGATGATCCTCTGCTTTTCCTAGGCTCTGCGTTCAAGACTGAGCTTGACTGGAGTCCATGTGTCGCTGATTGGGTGCTGAAAGAAACCTATGCGACGATAATTCTGGAAAAGCAATATGAGTATCCGTTAACTGATCTTCAGATGGGGATCAAATTAGCTCCCACAAGATTAATCATCAACCGTAGCTTGCCCCGGGTCTTCAGCAGGGGACGATCAGAGGCGATAGAGGCAGTAATACACGCTACCCGAGTCAAGGTTTTTCACAGCGAGGGGCACGATGAGAAAATCCAAGCGCTATTGGGTAGGCTCGATATCTGTTTCGAGGTAATTAGCCGTGTCTCTGGGGTTGGCTCCTCTGAGATGCAGGTAGTTGAAACGCTTAAAAAACTGTTAACAAAATGGGGAATTCCACAATAACACTTAGAATAGACACTCCTTCCAGACTACATTTCGGCATCATAGACATGAGGGGAGACCTTGGCAGATTACATGGCAGCGTCGGAGTAGCCATTGAGAAGCCCCGTCTTATTTTGGATATTAAAGAGTCATCAAAGACAAATATCAGAGGCGCTCGTTCGAGCAGGGCTAAAGAGATTATCGAGCGTTTGATGAGGCTCTATGAAATACCCTCTGGCGTGGAATTGGCCATCATCGAGGATATCCCTGAGCATATGGGGTTCGGTTCAGGAACACAGCTTGCATTAGCTCTAGGTGTGGCTCTCAACAAAATATTCGATCTAAACCTGACAATTGAAGACATAGCCGTAAAACTTGAGAGAAGCAAGAGATCAGGCATAGGGACTCTTGGTTTTATCCATGGCGGATTCATTGTCGATGGAGGGCACTCGGTTAAACAACTGGATACCGTGCCTCCCCTAGTTTATAGGCAGGACTTCCCCCCGGATTGGAGGTTCGTGGTGTGTATTCCTGAGATTAACAGGGGTTATAGCGGTGAAAAAGAGGTGATCGCCTTCAAGAATCTTGCGCCCCCGCCAGCTGATACCGTGTCATCTGTGGCGCGGCTAGTTTTGATGCAGATGATCCCCGCGATCATCGATGAAGATATCACCTTATTCGGTGACGCCATGACCAAACTGGATACCATGTTCGGGGACTACTGGAAGAATATACAGGGAGGCACATACTCTCATCCACGGATCGGGGAATGCGTGAACCATCTTCTTGAGAATGGTGCATATGGGGCGGGGCAGAGCTCATGGGGTCCAGCTCTTTACGGGTTAGCTGATGGTGAAAAACAGGCAAGCCAGCTCCTCAGAGTAATGAATGAGTTCATGAATGAAGGCGAAAACACTGGCTCCGCATTCATCACCTCCGTTGATAACACAGGAGCCAAGATAACAGAGGATGCATAATGAGGATACTCATCGTAACCGGGAAGCTAGCCGAGGAAACCGTTAGAGAACAGATAAAAGACGTTAAACATCATGTGGATGTACTGGCGCTCCCGGTTACTGTCGCCTCATTTATTACGCCAAGATACGCTGCCAAACAGCTTGAGGCGCTTGACTTAACAAAATATGATGTGCTGATATTACCGGGATCGGTTAATGGAGACTTATCCATTGTTGAGGAAGCCACCGGGGTACCAACCTATCGTGGTCCCCTCCACGCAGCCGATCTATCCATGGTATTATCCGAGGACATCCAGCTATCAAAGACCATCCCAGCAAACGAGCTAATACAAGACAAGCTACGAGAAAAAGCATTAACAGAGATCAAGACCGCTGAAGAACACTGGCAGGAGATCATCGCCCAGCATGGAGGCTTACTCATAGGCAACCTCCCTGTATCAAAGGGCTTGCCTATGAGGGTCATGGGTGAGATCGTCAACGCACCCACCATCAGCCTCAAAGAGGTATCCCGAAAAGCCCTGTATTATGAGGCTCAGGGCGCAGACATCATCGATATAGGTATGCTCGCGGGGAACCCCCATCCAGACACTATACCGAAGATAATCAACACGATTAGGGCAGCAGTGGACTTACCCCTCAGCATCGATACTTTGAACGTAGAGGAGATCAAGGCATCCATCGATGCCGGCATCGACCTGATCCTTAGCTTGGACATGGGAAACATGGATGCCATCACGCCATTTGTCTCTGATGAATCCATAGTGGCGCTACCAACCAATATGAGCAAAGGCTATCTACCAAAAACCGCAGAAGAACGAGTCAAAGTACTCTCAGATGTCATCCGCGGGCTCAACGAGGTTGGGGTTGAAAAGATTATCGGGGACCTCGTCGTGGAGCCGCTTTTAAAACCGGGGTTGATGGAGGGGCTTAAAGCATACCACCTATTCCATCAGAGTCATCCACGGGTTTCCCTTCTCTTCGGGGTGGGAAACGCTGTTGAACTCATAGACGCTGACAGCCCCGGCGTACACGCTGCGTTGATAGCCCTAGCCCGTGAGACCGGTGCAAGCATGCTCCATGTGCCTGAATACAGTGTAAAGGCTCGTGGAAGCGTATCGGAGGCTCTCGCTGCCTCAAGGATGATGTTCTTGGCTGAGAAACGTGGTACTGTATTGAAGGATCTTGGAGTGGATCTTCTTCGCTTGAAGGAGAAGCGTTGGAGAGAAGAAATGTATGATTCCTCTTTTGAGGCGTCTGTTCGCGTTCTGGATGGGGTGGGTGAGACCGAGTATCACCCGGATAAGACTGGCTGGTTTAAGATACAGATCGATAGAGAACATCACCAGATAGTGGCTATACATTACCCCCCAGGGAGCACCGCGCCGGGAACCATAGTCAAAGGTGTGGACGCCAGAACTGTCTATCAGACCATAATCCGGGAAAAACTCATCTCCAAACATGATCACGCGGCATATCTGGGAAAGGAACTGGAGAAAGCGGCTACCGCTCTGAGGCTCGGCAGATCCTATGTTCAGGATGAGTCTCTGTTTTAATCGATTACTCTGATTATTGTAACCGGGAAATGCTCCATGGACTCCAGCATCTCCCATGTAACCCCCGTAAGCGAGGTCTCCATGTTATCACTCATACTCCAAGCCGTACGCCCCGCCCCTCCTCCACAGAGCTTATGACATAGCCGTGCATACCAGAGGGCTCTATCTGGGTTAATCATCTCCCCCGATACTGTGATGGGTGTTTGACGCGCCTTGAAACCCAGCGATCTGCCTATGATAAAACTCATGACTCCACCGAAGTGGATGAGCCCCGGATAATCCAGTCTTCTGGGGGCGATGTGCAGGTTTCTCCACGAATACGTGGTGTCACCGTCAACGATCAATACCGTGACGGCTTCCCCTGTTTCAGCTAAAATCGCTTCCCTGATCCTAGACGCTATCCTCTCAGGATGTTCAAGGGGGAGGCTGACGTAGGTGAATGGGAGATTACTCGCGTCAATCCCCCCTTCACTGTAGTGTCTGAGGCTCTGAAAAAAACCCACTTGGTTTAATGCTAATTGTTTATGCGCTGCCCCCTCACGCCTCGGGTAGTTTCTCAGGTTCTCGATGGTCTTCTCCTTGAGCCCCATCGCCCTGCCCAAGAATCCTCCCCATATGTTTCTCGTCCAAGTTGATGATAGAAACCACGCTAATCCCCCGGGAGTGATTAATGATTCATCAACGATGTTTCCCATAGCGGTGGAGATGGCTTTCTCACTCACCGCGACTATATCCCCCTCCTTTATGTGATTCCTTACCCTCTCAACTATTCTAGTAACATAATCGGTGCCGGGGCGCCAGTATCGGCATCTTAGTGTGAGGGTTTTGATCTTCATGAGATCAAGCCATTTATGGTTTAAACCGTTCTACAAGATACTTTTCCAGTTCTACAACCGCTTTTACGGCTGCTGAGTCTGGCGCGTAATCGATTGTGGGTATTCCCTCCATATCCGCGTCTGCCACCGCTTGGTCGTAGGGTATTATCGAGATCACTGGGACGTTGAGTTCGCTCATTTTTCTTCGTATGAACTCCTCATCCTTTGGGCGCATTACCTTGTTGCCCACGGCGAGCACTGTATTGACCTCGATCTGCTTCGCCATCTTCAGTATCCGTTTCACGGTGTCCACTGATTTCATCCTTGGCTCTATCACCACGAGCATAGCGTCCATCCTACGCGCGGTGCCCCTGCCAAGGTGCTCCAGCCCAGCTACCATGTCCATCACTAGGACTTCTCCTCGCTGTATGAGCATGTGTTGGATCAGAACCCTTAGCAAAGCGTTGGCGCCGCACATGCATCCTGTTCCTCCGCCTTTCACCGTGCCCATAACTAGGAGCTTTACGTTATCAGGCGCGTTCACGCCGAACCTATCGATGACATCGTTGACCCTTGGGTTCATGTTGAACATGTTCCCGAGGGCTTCCTCTGGTGCGACTCCTGTCTTCTCTTTTACTAGATCATTGTTCTCTGAGAGAGGAACAATGTTGTCTGCGACATCATAGCCGACCCCGAGGCTGTATGCGAGGTTCAGGTTGGGGTCTGCGTCCACAGCCAAGACATTGTAACCGTCCCGGGCTAGAATTCTCGAGAGAGTGGCTGAGACAAAGGTTTTTCCTACTCCTCCTTTTCCTGCGACAGCGATCTTCATTCTTTTTCACCTAGTATCCTACTTTTGCTAGTATCTTCTTCACTGATTGATATGCGGGGCTGCTCGCTGGGAGGTCAAGGAGTGACTTGCCCTCTATGTTGTACTCCGATATCATTGGGTCTCCCTCTACTCTGCCTAGGAATGGGAATGGCTGTTTCTCGGCTTCATTCACCAGGCTCTCGGGGAATCTGTAGCCCCCGACGAGGTAGTAGTTGTCGAACTCGATGTTTACTTCTTTCATTATCTTGTATGAGCGGGCTGCGTTGTCGAAGCTCTTCTTGCTGGGGTCCAGTATGTTGAATACGTCTTTGACCTTCTTCGTGATCCTTCTGTTTAGGTGCTCGACCCCGGCAGGTGAGTCAACTATAACGTACTCGTAGTTTGAACCCCACTTATCCATGATCTGGCCCAGCGAGCGATCGGGCAGACAGTAACATCCCTCAATCCACTTGGTACCGATCCCAATGAAGTCGTAGAAGCCTCTTCCCTCGTAGAGGCTTTCCTGCCAGAGGAAGGGCTCTATCTTCTCGGTGGGGGTCATGCCGCTCATTGTCGCCATCTTCCGCTCCTCAATGATCTCTGATAATACGTCTGCGATGCTTCGTTTCTTCTGTTTTGCAAGGTCTATGCCCATCATCTCTGCTAGGCTCTCATCTGGGTCCGAGTCTACCATTAGTAGGGGCTGTACTCCCCGTTCGCCCAAGTATCTGCTGAGAAGAGTCGTGAATGTGCTCTTCCCTGTTCCTCCTCTCCCAGTGACAACGATAGTGCCTTTGTGTTCAACCATTTTACTTCCTCCACTCTACCCCACAAATCCTGTGAGGCGATTATCTAAAACAATTTAGACATTACACTTAATCAGGTTTTAGTCTGAGATGGGAAACACTCTTTCTCCCCCGGGATATACAGCGCCTTGCTGTACTCCTCGATGAACTCAAGATCAACGAGAAGGTCCACATATACCATGTTCTTAGCGACTTCCACTGCCTCCCTGCGCTTATCTACCGAGATGAGGGTAGCGTAGGCTCCTGAGAGTGAGCCGTTTCCCAGTGGATGATATTCGCCTTTGGGGAACTCTGGGAATATGCCTAGCGTGGTTGCGTTCTTCATATCCGTGTAGGTTCCGAATGCCCCCGCGAGGTAGATGTTTTTGGTGTCCCAGATGGTTATTTTGAGCTTCTTCATGAGCACAGTAATGGCTCCGCACGCAGCCGCCTTTGAGTCTATAACATAGTCAAGGTCTGCCTGAGTCAGCACAATATCCTTCCCGATGCTGGTCTCCTCCGCTGGGACAACAAGGTATTCGAGACCCCATTTTCCCTCTCTAACAAAAGGCATGCTCGGTACGAATTTACCAGAGAAATCCATGACTCCCGCCCTGTAAACCTCTGCGAGTAGGTCTATCAGACCTGAGCCGCATATGCCCTTGGCTGGTGCCTCGCCTATGGTTGATACCTGTGCTTTCTTTGTCTCGTCATCTATCCATACGTGGTCGATTCCGCCTGTGGCTGCCCTCATCCCGTGGCGTACTCCCTCGCCCTCGAAAGCGGGTCCACTGGCGCAGCTGCATGAGAAGAGCCACTTGCTGTTTCCGAAGATTATCTCCCCGTTTGTGCCGAGATCCACCATGAGGCTCATATCCTCTGACTTATGCATCTCGCTGGCGATCACGTCTCCAACGGCGTCTCCCCCGAGGAA
>CAYUTB010000005.1:0-5319 GCA_964447425.1 uncultured Candidatus Bathyarchaeia archaeon | reverse complement strand
TTACCTCGTTGATAGCCTCCACAACTACCTTCTGGAGCTTTCTGAGCCCCTCCGGGTCTCGGGCTATGGCGGTTCTCGTTACGAGATCCTCTCCATAGGTGATCTGTTTATTCATCCCTGAGCCTTTGCCCAGTATCATGCCTGTGTTGAGGTCTACTAGCACAGCGACGATGGTAGTTGTGCCTATGTCTATGGCTAACCCATAGTTTCGACCTATGGTGTTCCCAGCCTCGACGTTAATAATCTCGGGGAACCCCTTAGCGCGTGATACTGTAACTGTGACTGCGTCATTTTTGATCTTGTTTATCCGATCATAGATGTCATCTGAGATCCTTGGCGCTGTTCCACTGTAGTTTTGTAGATTCAGTCGCCTGTAGCTTAGAAGCAGGTTATTGCTACTCTTTGGCTTGGACTCCAGCAAGTGTTTTGTGACAGCGGGTTTTATCTCGGGTATCTTCAACTCGTTGCTGATGAGGATCTTTGGGTTCTCAACCCTGCTCTCCAAAGGTATGGTGAACTCACAGTCCTCAACGAGCCTGATCATACAGGCTAGATGATACCCTGCCTCAAGTTCCTCGTGAGATAGCAGCTTGTCTGTGATATCTGATCGCTTCTCGACTCTGCCCTTGTCGAGTATAACTCTGCATTTTCCGCATATTCCTTTGCCCCCGCAGAGTGCCTCGATGTGGACGCCCTCCTCTTGAAGCCTGTGGAGGAGTATGTCTCCCTTCTCGGCGAATATCTCTTTGTTTATGGGGTTTAGGAAGACGTGGATCGGCAAGGGTAAATCATATCCAATGAGGCAACCGTGTTTAAAAAATAGTTGACCACCCAAGAACAAGTATTATACTGTTTCAAGCCGATTCTTTGATGATGATTCTAGGTGTTTCAGGGAGCCCCCGCCCAAAAGCCACAGAGTACGTATGCAAGAACGCGTTAGCACAGCTTGAGGAGCTTGGCTATGAGACCGCTTACTGGAGCGTAATGGGGAAGAAGCTCAACTTCTGCACCCACTGCGACTACTGCAGGAAGGGAGAAGGCTGCGTATTCAAGGACGATATGAACACACTGTACCCGCTTCTTGAGGAAGCCTCAGCCTATGTATTTGCCACACCAGTCTACAACGGTAACGTCAGCGGGCAACTCAAGACAGTGATGGATAGATGCAGAGCACTATTCTCTAAAGACAACAAGGTGTTCAGATACAAGCCGGTAATCGCCATCGCGGTAGGAGGCGACCGCGTCGGGGGGCAGGAACCCGCGATACAGCAAATATCATCGTTCTTCATAATGAACGGTGGTGTTCCTGTTAGCGGTGGGACCTTCGGGGCGAATCTCGGAGCCACTTTCTGGTCCAAGGACACCTTGGAGGGCGTGATGGAGGACGAGGAGGGCTTCAGGTCCCTATCGAAGACAGTTAAACGCCTAGACAAGTACCTAAAGGAGCACAGTGTATGAAGATAGCTTGGGGGCTGACCGGTAGCGGTGACAAGTTCAGGGAAACCTACGAGGTTATGAGGCGCCTGAAAGATGAGCATGGAGACTCTTTGACGATTCACGTGTATCTCTCAAAGGCGGCTGAGCTGGTGGCGAAGTATTATGGTTTGACGGAGGATCTCAAAGGATTCGATAAACACTATGTGGAGCAGGATGCCAATACGCCGTTTCTCTCCGGTATGCTTCAATCCAAGCGATACGATTTTCTGTTAATCGCTCCTGCGACTAGTAATACCGTTGCGAAGATCGTTGTCGGAGTATCCGATACCCTGCTCACAAACGCGGCGGTGCAGGGAGTCAAGGGGTTCATAGATGTCTACATAATGCCAGTGGATTTTAGGGAAGGCATCATATCAACCATCATTCCCTCGGGCAAGGAGCTCAAGCTCCGGGTGAGGAAGGAAGACGCCGATAACGTGAGGCGCCTCGAAAAGATGGATGGTTTCCACGTGTTTGAGAGCCCAGATGAAATAGTTGAGATAATTAGAGAAAAGTTGGAGAGCTAGGAGATTTTCTTGCTCGCTAGTACTTCAACTGCCTTTACCACGGCTTGTGTGCCGTCGTTTAGCATATTCTCTGCTTGGCAGTATCTGAACATCTGGAGTACTAGGCTGGTTGCGGGTAATGGCATCTTGTTTGCGTCCGCGGTCTCCATGATTATTCCGAGGTCTTTCAGGTAGTCCTTGATCTTGAAGCCGGGTGACATATCGCCCTCCAGCACCCTGGCGCCGTTGTTTGTGAGTTGCCAGCTTCCAGCTGCGCCACCAGAGACCGCTTGATGAACCTTCTTGACATCAACCCCTGCCTTGGCTGCGAAGACAAGCGCCTCGGCTACTCCCAGCATAGTTGTGCCTACGAGTATCTGGTTGACTGCCTTGCACACCTGTCCGTCCCCGATTCCTCCGATGTAGGTGATGGTTTTTCCCATTACCTCAAGTATCGGTTTGTGCTCGTTGAATATCTTCTCTTTTCCACCTACCATGATGCTGAGTGTGCCATTGTTTGCCCCAATGACTCCGCCGCTTACAGGTGCGTCGAGCATCTCGATGCCTTTCTTGGCTAGCTCCTCAGCGATCTCAACAGTGGCTTTTGGGCTTATTGTGCTCATATCGATGAAGACAGCTCCCTTCTTGGCTCCATGAACTGCACCTTTTTCTCCAAGAAGTACCTCTTTGACGTCGTCGCTGCCAGTTACCATGCTGATAACGATGTCGCTGTTCTCTGCTACTTCTTTTGGTGATTTTGCTAACTTTGCACCCGCTTCCGTGATGGTTTTTGTCTTTGACTCTGTCCTATTCCAGATGGTTACCTGGTATCCTGCCTTGAGTAGGTTACGGCTCATCCCTGCGCCCATTAACCCTATTCCGATAAATCCAATCTTCTTCAATGTGATCAAATAGAAGGGACGCTTTGTCCTCTAAACGGTTTCGTTGTCTAGAGCAGGCTCTGCTTTAACTGTATGATCAGATAGTTGCCGCTGAAGCCGAGTATGATTAATGCGATGCCTGCCATGAGCCATCTGTTGGCGCTTGTCCTGTTGTACGCTACCTGTGTGCTGCGGTGTGCCATGTAGAAGCCGATGAACATCGCTGCGTTGATGAGCATTACAACATATCCTTCGGTTGAGGTTTGTTCATTCATGTAGGGGTGCAGACTTGTGTATCCGTTCTGGAGTGGAATAATCGATGGTGGGTTATCTAGAATGTTATAGATTCCCCCGCCGAGGATGAATATGCAGAAAGCCACGATAGCGAATGATATGTATTTCTTGGGGATAGTGATCTTGCTTTTCTTGCCCTTCTTTGTGAAAGCTTTCTCGATGCGTTTTCCAGTGGATGACATCCCGGTTTCCTCTGCGGATTAGATACTGGCTTTCCATATAATCCTTTTCTCATTCCAGAAAGATACTGTTTATAAATGGAAATCCATGTATGCTTGATGCTGAGGGGGATAGGTTGCCACAAAGGATACTGTGCAGTAAATGCGGGGAAGTTCTCTACGAGGGAGATCTGCTGAAATCACCGCAGGATGTTATCAAGAAGTTTGAGGGCAAGTGCCCGAAATGCGGTAAGGAGCTATGTTTTGAGACCGATGGAGTGCAGGTAAAACCCTGTGAAAACGTCTAGACTTGAATAACTGTTTTAACTGCGTCTTGGGAATTAGCATACGGTAATTCCTTTGGATATTAAGGATCTAAAAAAGACTCATATCTATGAGTATCACGTCGCGCATGGGAATGTCGTTGATTTCGGCGGCTACGCGATGCCCGTATGGTATGAGGGTATTAAAGCAGAGCATGCAGCAGTAAGGGACGCTTGCGGTATCTTCGATACGTGTCATATGGGTAGGACATGGGCTACGGGGCCAGATGTTGAAAGGTTCCTGAATTATATGATTACAAATGATCTATCGAAGCTGGAGCCTAACGGTGGTCTTTACTCTGTGATGTGCAAGCCGACTGGTGGAATAATCGATGACCTGATTCTGTACAAGATCAACGATGAGAAATACTGGGTAGTTTACAACTCCAGCACTCGGGACAAGGACTTCAAATGGCTCAAGAAGAACAGCAAGGACTTCGATGTGAAGCTCAAGGATGTGAGCGACGAGGTTGCGATGATCGCTGTTCAGGGGCCGAAGGCTGAAGAGGTCATGCAGAAGATCACAGAGCAGGATCTGAGCAAGGTGGGTCGTTTCACTATCGCTGATCTTACTGTTTGCGGCTATGAGGTGATGGCTGCCCGCACTGGTTATACTGGTGAGGATGGTTTTGAGATATATGTTCCTGACACGACTCCGGAGAATCCTGAGAAGGCGCTGAAGGTTTGGAATGATCTCATCGCTGCCGGCGCTGTGCCCTGTGGCTTAGGCGCTAGGGATAGCCTGCGTCTGGAGGCGGGGCTATGGCTTTATGGCAATGATATGGATGAGAGTATTAATCCTCTTGAGGCTGGTCTAGGTTGGACTGTTAAGCTTGACAAGGAGGGGTACTTCATCGGTCAGCGTGCTATTCAGAAGATGAAGGATGAAGGCGCGAAGAAGGTTCTCATCGGTCTCAAGATGGAGGATAGAGGCATTCCCCGTCACGGTTACCCCATACTGAATATGGAGGAGCAGGAGATCGGTGTAGTTACTAGCGGTGGGCTGAGCCCGACGCTGGGCTACGGGATCGCGTTAGCCTATGTGCCGCCAGAGTATAAGAAGCGGGGGACCGAGCTCTACATCCAGATCAGGGATAAACCGGTGAAGGGAAAAGTAGTTAAGCACAGACCCTTCTATGATGAATCCGTATACGGTTGGAAAAGGGATAAATGATGACCGACGAATACAAGATAGCGGAAGGACTCTATTACACCAAGGAGCATGAGTGGGCGAAGAAACTGGACGATGGCATGGTGGCTGTCGGTATCGACGATTATGCTCAGGCTCAGCTTCATGAAGTTGTTTATGTCGAGTTACCTGTGGTGGACTCGGAGATTAGTCAGGCGGAAGCTGTTGGCGCCGTGGAGTCTGTTAAGGCTGTGAGTGACTTTTACTGTCCAGTGAGTGGGAAGGTGGTTGAGGTTAATATGAGCCTCCTTGATTCTCCTGAGCAGATTAACAATGATCCATATGGTGAGGGCTGGATTGCGAAGATTGAGCCTTCTAACCTTGAGGCTGATCTGGGTAAGCTTATGGATGCTGCGGCTTACGCGGAATATTTAAAAACCGTCTCCCATTAACCTTTTTTCTAGTTGCGGGGGTTCCCAAGTGGCCAAAGGGGTCAGGTTCAGGTCCTGATGGATTAGTCCTTCGTGGGTTCGAGTCCCACCCCCCGCACCA
>CAYUTB010000004.1:1558-50292 GCA_964447425.1 uncultured Candidatus Bathyarchaeia archaeon | reverse complement strand
GGTATCCCAGTATCAAGGTGATCACAGATTACGGACTGACTGCTACTCCTACTGGGTCTCTGGGTCCCTTGATCGGTGACAGCAACGCCCCGGCAGTTGTTCTTGGATTAGGCCCAATTGAGGCTGCTCAGTACAGGGATGAGAAAGCAGGCTATGATGCATATGTGATCAGGCAGTATATGCAGCCTCAGCTTGTGCTGGATGACGCCATTGATAAGATCTGTACTTAGATGACATTTTTTTTATTATACTTTTATTTCACTGCTGGTAGGACTGGTGTGAGGGTTTTTGATCCTAGGGATCTAGGTCTTTGAGGGTTTCTTTTAGTATCTCGTCTTTGGGTATCTGGGGGGGTTTTCCCTGTAGCATGCCTTTTTGTGCTCGTAGCATCTGTCTCGCTGCGTCTCTTAGTGCTTCGGTTCGGCTTGCGTAGGTGCCTTCTGTGACTAGTTTGTCTATTTCTTCTAGGAGTTTGTCGGGTAGACGTATGCTTATTGTGTTCAAGTTGTGTCTTGTATTGCGTGCGTATTACAGTTTATTAAATGTGTAGTTTTACGTTTGGTAAAAATCGAACACCTGTATTGGTGAATCGAATTAATGCCCCTTTTGATAGATATGTTGGTCCCCTGATTGGTGACAGCGGTGCCCCAGCTGTTGTGCTTGGGTTACCCATTATTGCGGCTTAGTACAGGGACGAGAAGGCTGGCTATGATGCTTATGTGATCAGGCAGTATATGCAACCTAAACTTGTACTGGATGATGCCATTGACAAGGTCTTTCCCTAATCTTTTTTATTGTCTATTCTTTGGAGTTTTTACTCCTTTTCTATGCATCGTTTAGTATGTTTCTATGGTGACTCCTTCGATGTCTTGGAAGTGTTTGGTGTTTCTTGTCAGGATTTTTTCTCCGCTTGATCTAGCGATCCCGGCGATCATTGCGTCCTGTGGGTCAATCTTGTTGCCTTTTTTCTGTTTGTCTCCATAGATGTAGCCTGCTTCCTGAGATGACTTGTAGTCCAGTGGTTGAAAGGGTAGGGTGTCTAGGATTTCGTGTATCTGTTTTTTTTCTTGTTGGGATTTTTTGCTGAGAGATATGCCTACGCTGAGTTCGAATAACGTGGGTGCTGTGATGATGAGTGGTATGTTGTTTTTCTCTATTTCCTGTGCCTTGGATATGGCGTCGGGGTTGTTGCGCATTAGGTCTATGATGAATGTGGTGTCTGCTATCATGGGGTTTCTACTTCGTTTATGGTGGCTGTGATTCTATTGGTGCTTTCTTGGCGTAGTTTTTTGATGTTTTCTTGTATCTCGGCTGCTTCTTGGTTTGTGAGGGTTCCTGCGAGTTCTAGTATTGATCGTTTTTTTGTGAGGCGGTTTATTACCTGTGTGAAGCTTTCGTTTGGTTGTTTCAGGGCTGCTAGTCTTTGGTATGCTTCCTCTGAGATTGAGATGTTTTTAGTGCCCATGTTTGCTCTGTGTGGGTATGTGTGTGTATGTTTTTAGGGGTTTCGATCCTGAACTCTTTTAGGGATAGTCTGTGGAGTTGAATATTCATATTTTTTGGGTGTGTTTGCTGTGGTTTAAATATGTTCGCTAATTGCGAACGTTCGCAAACCGCGAACATATATATACTTTAGCGAACAGTTTTCAGTTGATGCGGAAAGTAAACAACATCTTTGAACATAAGGCATCACGGATACTTAGAGGTCTCTTGGCTAATCCGGGTAAAGGATGGAGTATCCGTGCGTTGGCGAAGGAGATTGATGTTAGTGTGGGGTATACGCATGCTGTTGTTGCTTCTTTGTTGAGTTTGGGTTATGTTATTAGAGATGAGACTGAGTTGCTTGAACTGGTTAATCCTGTTGGGTTGTTGGAGCGGTGGGCTAGTTATCATCAGTATGTGTTTGCGAACGAGTTCATGGATTATTACACGTATGATAATGATATTGAGAACGTGTTGAACAAGCTTAGGAACGTTAAGGTGGAGTATGCTTTAACTACTCTTGCTGGTGCGTTTTTGGTTTCTCCTAATGTTCGACCGAGAACCGTTGAGATGTATGTTAAGAATAAGAATGATTTGAAGAATGTAGTCGTGGATCTGGACTTAGTACCCGTTGAGAAAGATGGAAACGTTAAGCTTGTGTTTCCTTATGATGAGGAGGTCTTCTATAAGACTCAGATTGTTAATGGGTTAAGGATTGTTTCAGATGTCCAGTTATTCGTTGATCTAAAAAATTACCCCGCTAGGGGAGTTGAGGCTGCCGAGAATCTGCTAGAAGATATTAAGAAGCAGTGGAGTGAGTATCTTTTAGGCGTGGCTGAATCTGTACGATAGGAATTTGACTGAGGCGTCAAAGGGGGCGTTGCTGGAGCTTTGTATGGCGTTGAATAGTTATCGGGGAGAATTTGTTCTTGTCGGTGGATGGGCTCCCTATTTTCTTACTAAAAACTATTATGATCACTGTGGCTCAATAGACATTGATCTTGTTTTACGACCTTCTATTCTTCCCCGGTATGAGAATATTAAGGATATAGTGGAAGGTCTTGGATATGAGATCACGGAGAACCCTTTTAGGTTTGAAAGAAAAATACATACAATGGATAAGTCCGGGACTTTTCCTTTGCATTTGGACTTACTCACAGAGCCTGAGCCTGCACTAGAGCAAGGGTTTCTGGTGGAGATTCAGGAGAGTCTTAGAGCATGTTTGATTCCTGGTATTTCTGTTGTTTTTGATCATTTCTTTGAATACGATTTGGAGGCGGGTCTTCCTTTGGGTGGTGATGCGGTTTTTTCGATTGATATAGCTGATATTGTTGGTGTTTTGACGACGAAGGGGAATGCTTTGGGTAGGTTGAAGGATAAGGATAGTTATGATATTTATAGTGTTTCTGGGTTTTGTATGGGTTCTCCACAGAAGGCTGCTAAACTGTTTAATGATCTGACTGGCGATGACAAAGATAATTCAAGGGTGCTACAGGCACTGCGTAATATTAAAGGCGGTTTTTCTTCGCCGACGAGGTATGGGTGTGTATCAGCTGCACGTTTCATAGGCTCGAATGGAGCTACCCGTAATGATGTATATGTAAGAGTTACTACATTTCTCAATGAGCTAGAGCTTATACTATGAATTGAAGATTTTTATTAGGGACTTGCTATGGTGTTTGGTTTTGGTCCCGTTGAGGCAGCTCAGTGCAGAGATGAGAAAGCAGGATACGATGCCTATGTGATCAGGCAGTATATGCAGCCTCAGCTGGTATTGGATGATGCCATTGACAAGATTTGTACCTAGTATCATCCATCGTATTTTTATAACGATTTGGAGTTTTATGTATTAATTTGAGTAACTTACCCTACCTTGGAACCATTGAAGGAAAAATAATTCAAGCTATCTCAGTAGAGAACTTGCGTCAATGGGGTGAAATTCGAGATTATCTTGGTTTTACTAACGAGCAACTGAAACCTATCCTCAAGGCACTTGAAAAACAAAATATAATAGAGGATGCACCTGGTGGTTTCAAAGTAGAATACGAGCTTTGGTTGAAATACAAAGCACATTTCGGTGAAGATTGGGCAAAGGAAAAACTTGAGGAATTGGCTGAGGAAAAAAAAGAGGAAGGGCGATTACAGAGCCTCTTACTTCAGAGACAAAACCTCAAAGATCAGAATTATTTGAGAGAGCGAATGTTTGAATGGATTAAGTTCAAGAATATCTCGATGGGGAAAAATAGCACGCATCTATTTCTCAAGGGTGACATGCTTGATTCGCTTTTACGTGATTTAATTCCCAGAACTAGAAACGAGATATTGGTTGTTAATCCTTACGTCGAACCGTGTGCATTTAGTGATAGTCTTATTCAAGCCAGTGAAAAAGGAGTTAAAGTTGTTCTTGTTACGCAAAAAACAGAAAGCAATTGGTCAGGAAAAAGAATTCGAGATAAAGAAAAATATCATAAAAGATTGAATGATTCAAGTATTGAGGTTCACTATAATGACTCAGTCCACGCAAAAATCTTCATTCTCGACAACCAAGTGCTGAGTGCTTCCTCAATGAATCTCTATAGTGAATCCGTTGCTGGAAAATTATGGGAAGCTGGAATTGTAACAGTTGAACCCACAAATATACAAAGAGCAATGGAATCCTTCAACGATTTAATCAAGCAATGAATATGTGTTATACTTTTTTTATGTTTGAAAAAGAAAACAGGCTTTGGAAAAATACCTCCAATTGGACTACATATCCTGTACTAGAAACATTAAATCTATCAAATATTCTAGAAACCGATCTTTATGAGGAATTAAATTACTTCCGACAAATTAGAAATATAATCGTTCATGAAGGCATAGTCACAGATAAAGAAACATCAACCAATTGTTATCGATTATCAAAGAAAGTAATGATCAAGGAGCTTGGACTTTAGCTATCTTGTACTTGGATTAAGAATAAATTCGTATCAAACTTTCCTCGTTTCAGATTCTTTTCAGATCGAATTTGATCTAGTTCCATATTTGAAACACCATATAATTCTGCAATTCTGTAAGCAATTTCAATAAGATCACAAAGTTCTTCAGCTTTTTTGCTTTCTTTAAATTCATTTACCTCTTCATCGATTTTTTTTGTTAGTTCCTTTAAAAAATCATTGTCATTCAGTTTTTTTACTTTGGGCGTTGATCCCGATTCTTCAATGATCTTTGGTATTTTGTCTCGAATTGCTTTGTTATATACTCTAATCATCTATCGCACCTTCAAATTCCACTCGGAAAACCCCCTGACATCAATTAGATACTCACATTTTTTAATTAATTTATTAAAAATAGTATCCATTGATGTGTCTAGACGTTTTGAGTCGAGAAGATTATACTCAATCTCCTTGTTATATCTATAATTGAAACCGTTTTCCAATAACTCCCAATAAGAAATAATTTGCTCTTTCCGATTTTCAAGCAAAGAAATAGCAGGAATCAAATCACTTTTCTGAGAATTATATCGCTGATGCGCAGGTAAAAGATTCCATAAATCATTATTACCCCAGAGAGAAAACGGAATAACATGGTCAATATGCACATTATTCCAAGAATTAATACGAGTACCCGACCAAACACATTCCAAGTATCTCTGCTCCTTAAACAAATCTATGTAAAAACTCCTCACATCCCCCACATCCCTCTCTGACTCTGGTCTCATGTTCAAAACAGAAAAAACATAAGAAGGATCAACCTTTCGCGAGGAATCCGATTTGACCGAAAAATCAACCCATTTATTCAATATTGAATATTCCCCAGAAATATAAGAACCGAACAAACGAAGAGTATCATAGAAACCTGAGTTAACGGAAAACTCACCAAACTCATCAAACAATAAAGCCCGCGAAAAAATTGTATCCTTACTAATTACCGATCTATTCGAATATCTAAAGAATACATAATGTTCACCAGAAGCCGAGTAACCGAGATGCTTCATTGGATACCGAGTAATAGTATACCACAAACTCTTAGCGAGTTCAAGGCACACTCCATTAATCTCCCTAGGAACCTGACCTTTCTTATAATCGATCCAAAATTCCCTAAAATCTCCACATTCCTTATAATAATCCGTAATCTTCTTGAATAAAGCCCTGAACGCAATCTTATAACCGGGCTGATCAAGGGTCTTCTCAGACCCTTTCTGGGGGATAAACAACGCACTATCAATTATCGGATAATAATACTCCAACCACCTCTCAACCAAATACCCAGTTGGAAACCAGACCCATCCATCACTTTCTCGTAAAGGATCATGCCGCTGACAAACATCAGAAACCGCCCTCAACAAAGCGAACTTATAGGTGGTATCCGTCGCGTCACGTTCAAGAATCTGATTCAAATCACGAATATGAAAATCAGCCAATTAAATCCCTTCGGTATTCATTGTCATGTGGGTTTAAAACATCTATCAAATTTTATTATCAGTTCAGAAATCAACTCATCCATAGAAGCCCCTCGTTCCTCGCATTCCCTCATTAATATCTCGTAGAGTTCCTCCGGGATCTCAATCTCAGGCATCATATTGAAGATAAAATCTGAAAATAAATACCTAGTGCGTAACAGCTCTTGACCCCCTGTCCATACTCAGAATACCTACGTCTGATGGGTAAAGTAGCAGTAATCAGATCCCGTGAGAGCCGATATCCCGCTGAAGGGGGAGGGGGGGTATACACATCCCAACCCATAACAAACCTCCAACGCCGAAACCAGCCCCAGAACAACCCAGAATAGATCACAATAACAGTAAAAAACTGGTAGAGTAAACGGGCAAATCAAGTAAAACCTCGATCTGATAAGACAATTTATGATAACAGAATAAAAGCATCAGGCACCTGCTCATCCTCAAGAGCACTAGCATCTTGAGCCTGAATTGCCTCTTCTTTCGATGGAGCCAGTATCTTATCCACATCCAGAGACGGCCTATCGATATTATACCACCCAACATGAGGCTTACAGAGCTCCTCCACCTTTCTCTCAAACCCCGCAACCACCGGCCTCAAATGACGCCTAGCCTCATAATCACGACACAAACCACTGAGCTTCCTCTCAAGACCCCACTGCTTAACGCCTCCAAGCTGAGAATCACCCAATGCGAGACGCCCCACTTCAGCCTCCACCGCCTCGATCTCCCCCACCGTAGCCGCCTCAGCATCCCGTATCTTCTCAACGTACTCGTTCTGCAGCAGCTCCAACGACTCCTGTAGGCTTACATTCAACATGGTCCTCAACACCATCTCAGCCACACGATAACACACCCTGAAACTCAGGTTCAGGTCAAGAAAAGCAGACCCCTCAAAAGGCCGCCTCATCAAAACCAGCTCCCGCAGCTCAGCCTCAGACTCCACGGGCTTAGAAAGCCTCTTCTCCAGCCCCCGGAACTGATCAAGAACCCTCCTCCGCCCCACCGGGTAATACCGTTCAAGGCTCTCATGGACATCCAATAATTCACAGCGGTTAATCAGATCAAGATAAACCTCATGCCCCTCACAGTCCGGCCCAACACCCGTCCACATATCCTGAATATAATGAAACGCCACCCCCAACTGGAAAAAACACCCAGCAGTATCATACGCCAACCGCCTCTCACGAGCCCGCCCAACATAATCCAACGCGGTCTGCTCCCGTCCCACATAATGAGACCGCGTATCCTCGTTATCCGGCGAGATAACCCCATTCACCAGATCCTTCTCATACTTATCAAAATGCAAGGCACTGAAAACCCCCAGCACCTTCTCAGCTGTCCGGGTGTGAGCCTTCCATCTCATACATAAACCAATGAACACCCATTAAAAACGATGAAGGAAACCACCTACATACCACCCCTCCATACCTAAACAAGGTACTGGCTAAACATAAAAATCAGGAAAACCAAGATAATATACGGCGAGGTCAACTTAAACAAGACCCACCCATCATGGTTACTCTCGGAGCGATACAGTCTAACTCCCGCCACCACCAACACGAGGTTCAACGCAGAGACTCCTACAAGATACCACGCCGAATCCACCCAAAGCGCCAGCAGATAACTAGACCCAAGAAGCAATCCAAGGGCAAACAAAATCCCTCTAATCGCCTGCTCGCGGCTCACAAGGCTGGGAAACATGGGCACACCCACACGCTCATAGTCCTTGCTATACGCAAACGCGATACTCCAGAGATGCAGTGGACCCCAGATAGCCACCAATAACCCCATAACCAGCCCCACAGGGATCAGGGGAGCTCCTCCGAGATACCAGCCGAACCAAGCCGGAGCAGCCACACTGGGCGCAGTAAATAATACATTGATGCTGGTCTTCCTCTTCAATAGCACCGTATAGAGCAACAGATAGCTACCAGCTCCCTCAACGAGCAGAATAACCGGTATGAGACCCAGATACACCGCGAGCACAGCCGACGCAGCCATCATGGTCCAGCTGAAGAAACTCGCATCAGCCACACTAATGGAACCACGCACCAGTGGGCGCCCACCTGTCCTCACCATCAATGAATCAATATCCCTGTCATACACACAGTTCAACGCATTGGCGCCGCTGACGCTAAACGCCACCGCCATAAAACCTATGAAAAACTCAAGATAATCAAAATTTAAGCCACCAGAGTATATGGAGCTGGTGAAAAAAGTAGTCAAATATAATGCAAGCATAGCCAGGAGTACCTTTGGCTTCAAGAGTACTCCATAGTCATACGCCTGCTCATTCATCTTAACCTAACACGCCAAGCCTCTTTGCCACGAGTTCATGAATATCAAGGACCTCGATATCATGCTTGAACTCACGCACACCATCCACAAAAGCCAGCTTACACGCCGGACAAGCAGAGACCAATATCGTGGCTCCCTTCTCCACGGCTTCATCCAGCTTCTCCTTCACGATGTTGAGACGCATCTCATTATCCACGGCCTGCAATAGACCTCCGCCTCCGCAACACTTGGAGTCCACGCCATGTTCATCAAACTCAATCATATCCGAGGTCAGATGTGATAACGCTTCACGTGGCTCCCTGATGACGCCGCTGAGTCTCCCCAGCTCACATGGATCATGGTAGATGATCTTCTCGTTGCCTTTCTCCACTTTGAGCTTACCGCTGCTGAGCTGTTCATTCAAGTATTGGACAGCGTGAAGTACCTCAAAGTCCGGCTTTCTCCCGAGGATCACCGGATACTCAAACTTAAACATCCTGTAGCATCCAGCGCAGCCAGTGATTACCCGTTTAACCTTCTTTGACTCCAGTAGCTCCACGTTGTGCTCAGCATACTTCTTAGCCTCTTCTTCTTTACCCGCCATTATGCTGGGTGCCCCGCAGCACCATTCATCCTCCCCGAGCAGCGTCCAGTTTTCTCCCTGATTCTCCAGAATAGAGCATATGGAGAAAGCCACCTCATGGTTTGCACCCTTATACGCTGTGGTGCAGCCGACGAAATACGCGATCTCCGCCTCAGAAAGCTCCGGCGCATCATCCAGATCAGTGAATAAGCTCCAGTCAAGACGCGTATCAGGCTCCAACCCATAGGGATTCATGTTCTCGTCAAGGAGATCAGCGAGCCGTGCAACGTTCTCGGGAGTCGCCTCCATCGCGTCAACGATCTCCCTGATCCTCACCCACAGCTCATGGGTCTGGAACCCGAATGGGCATGACTCCATACACCTGCCGCAGAGGCTGCAGTGATACGTGCTCTCAGCTAGATCCGCTATGTCCTTCTCTGTGATCTCCTTCTCACCGAATATCTTGGTCCAGAAGCTGTGTTTCTTATCGAAGAGCTTCAGTACCTTTGAGGCGCGTACCCCCGGTGCATGCAGTACATTCTTTGACTCATTATATGCTGGGCAATTCTCGGTGCATAATGCACAGTGGCTGCAAGTGTCCAACTCCATGAGTTGGCGACGCGTGAATTTACCCAGAGCCTCCTTTGCCTTATCCTGTATGTTAGATGCCAAGTTCTTTCCTCCTTGAACCATAGATGGCTGGGGAAATTACCCCCGTGAGTATGTGTATGAATTTACTGAAGGGCATATACATTACGAATACCTGTGTGAGCAGTACGTGCCAGTGGAACCAGTGATAACTCGGCACCGCCTCAAGATGCAGCACAATGAGCCTTGGAATAAAGACCACATTATAGATCTCAGTAGGCAACGCTTCCGGCGGAAACAGCCTCATCCCCTGACCCACAATCGCTGCGAGAAGCACAATCAACAACGCAACATAGTCGTTTGTAAATGAGCTGAGCTGCTTGTCCTCGATCCTCATTCTCCTAACAAGGAGCAGAAAAGTGGATCCAATCAGTAGCCACCCCATGTAAACGGGCAACGTATGAATCATAAAATCAACCATCCAGTGACCCAATGGATCAAATAGTGAGGCTGACCAGAGATGGAATCCCCTCATGTGGCCAAACAGTATTCCACCTATGCTGCCATGGAATGCGAAGATAAGAAGCCAAGTGAGTTTATCTCTTTTGAAGGTCTTTCTGAATAGCATCACGTCTAGCACGATGTATTTGATTGATTCAACAACGTCCATCTTTGGAGTATGAAGATCTTTTGGTGCGTTCCGCCATCTTTGAACCCTTAGAAGCATTCCTATCGAGAAGACCGCTATGGTAATGTATGGGAGTTTTTCAACAAAGAAGGCATATAACACTGAGACTGCGCCATTCAATTTTGTTCTGCTAAATTACCGCTAGGAAGTTTTTATAGTTATGTAGAATTTTACTGTTTAAGCAATCAAACTATGAAATAGAAAAGTTGGTTAAACCCATACTTGTCAGCATATTGATGGTTCTATCAAACTAGATTAAATGCAGAAAAATATAGTTAAAAAGAGAAAATTGTGGATTAGTAGCGCGTGCTCATCAGACAGGTCTAGAGTATACACTAAAACACTGGCTGTTCTTGGGGTCGAATGATGTGTTTTATGTCACAGCGTTGTGAAAAATTCTGAGTCGGCGCAACAGACTCCGTTTTGGCAGAAATGCAGTTAATTATCCTGGGACAGTGCCCTATTCTATACTATTTTTCTTTTTTTTCTCTCACAATATACTAAATATTAATTCTCGACTGTACAATTTGTAAAGTAAATATACTAGAAGCGCGTATTCAATGAGATTACAATGGCTCTCGATGACACCGATATAAGTATAATCAAATTGCTGAGGCAAGACCCTCGTATGCCCTATACTCAGATTGCTGATACTCTTGGTATCTCCCGTGTCACAGTAAAAAATAGAATGGATCGAATGATAGATGATGACCTAATCACGCTCTCGGCACGCGTTAATATAAAGAATCAGGGTGGAAAAATGGCCATCCTCGGGTTGGAAGTAAAAAGCGAAGCTCAATGGGATGAATGTCTCACAAAGCTTGGTCAGTTGCCTTGGGTTTTAATGGGATTCAAGTCTATGGAAAAATCGAACTTGAGAGTATTAATCTTCGGTGAGAGTGATGAGATCTTGGAGAAAAATATTGATGATTTCAGATATTATCATTGTGTCAACTTTATTGATGTCGAGATACTGGGAAAACCTCTCGTAGGTTCAATGTAATTTTTTATGTTAAGAAGAAATGTTGGGAACCGATTCAAGATTAGGGGAGTTCCCAACATTTAGGTCATTTGAGGTACAACCTTGCTGAAAGGTCTTGACCTAATTACAATAAATATCAAGAGATATAAAAACACTCCCACCCAAACTATACATATTGGGCATAGTACTTTGCCTAATATTTACATTATGTAAAGCCTCATATCTATATTTATACAATTCGTATTGATTCTTTTTCTCTTAAATGATGTTATTATTCTGAAACTCAATCTCATAAACACTCAGCAATAAGTAAAATTAAACACAATTATTTTACATATTGTACAATTAATTTATGCGTTATTGTTTATAATGATTTCTAAATACTATGCGTTTTTCTCAATTCGTAATATTTTTATCCTTTAAGGGATAAAAATGCCTTTATGGTCAGATCATTCTCTATAAAAGGTATCAATCTAAGGAGGATATGATATGTATCAAATTAACGGGTCTCAGGCATTCTGGGCATTCGCGATTATCGATTTTGCTTTTCTGGCTCTTGCTGTTCTCGCAGCAAGACTTGTGAGCCCAAAAAAGCCCAATGAAAGAAAGATCACAACCTACGAGTGTGGACAGGACCCATTCGGAGAAGCAAGAACCTTCAAGCTAACCGGTATCTCAAGATATTTTGGCTATGCTGTCGCTTTCTTTGCTCTTGATGCGTTTGGTTGGATGATTCTTACTTCTGCGATGGCCGTGAAGATAACAACTGAATTGATCTCTATCATAGCGATCTATACTTTCATCATATTTACAGGAATCGTCTACTTCCTGCATGAGAAAAATAACTTGGTGAACTAGATGGAAACCGATACAGACGTAAAGAGAACTTTGGATAACATTCCCGGCTCAGGATTAGCCTACAATCTTATTGACTTCATTGACGGATGGTCTCGAAAATACTCCATATGGCCAATACACCTGGTAACCGGATGCTGTAGCCCGGAGTTTATGCAGGTATCTGGTGCACGCTTCGACATGGAGCGACTGGGTATACTGCCTTTCGCTAGTGTCCGTCAGTGTGATTGTATCATGGTGGTCGGAGTTGTTTCAAGAAAGATGGCTGAACGAGTAAAATATCTCTACGAGCAGATGGGAGAGCCAAAATACGTTGTTTCCGTGGGAGCCTGTCCGACAGGAAAAGGGCCATTCTACGACTCCTACAGCGTAGTTGCCATCGATGAATATGTCCCGGTTGACATATACATACCGGGATGTCCGCCGAGACCCGAGGCAATAATCCATGGAATGATGGAGCTTCAAGAAAAAATTAGAAAGGGGAAGCGACTTGGCGTCAAACACGATTAGGCTCTCCGACTTTATCGCCTCATTCAATGAGGCATACAGTGAATTAGTTGAATCAGTGGACATTTTTGAAGATACACGAGTCTCAATAAAGGCAAAGAATGAAAAGGTAATCGAAGTAGCAGAGATTCTAAAAGACGAATATGGTTTCGTTATCCCCATCGCGGGAGGAGCTATCGATTATCCCGAGGAGAACAGGATGGAGATGAATTATTACCTCAATAACCCTGATTCCGACTTTATAATTATATACAGGATCAAAGTAGACCGAGAAAACCCTGTTCTTCCATCAATGACACAGGTATGGGAGGCCATGAGCTTCCATGAACGGGAGACTCATGAGATGTTTGGTATAGACTTTGAGGGTCACCCGAATCTTGTGCCACTATTACTGCCGCCGGACTGGAAAGGCGGCTATCCCCTTCGTAAAGACTTCAAGGGAGAGGGTGTTGAGTAATGTCAGAGCCTACGATTAAACCCGAACTTATGAGGATCAGCTGGGGTCCCCAGCACCCTATGAGCGGACAGACAAGAATATTGCTTGATACCGACGGCGAGAAAGTCCACAAGATTATAGCTGATCTCGGATACACTCACCGTGGGATCGAGAAAGTTCTAGAAAACCGATCTCTCCTAGGTGGTCTCATTCCAATCGAACGTATGGCGATGGTAGACACCGCCAACATCAGTATCGGGTATGTTACCGCAGCGGAGAAAGCCCTAGGCATTCAGGTTCCTGAACGAGCACAGTGGATACGCTCACTGGTATGCGAGATGAGCAGGATAAACAGCCACCTCTACGCCTTCGGACTGCAGGCAGAGGCAACAGGGTACTTCCCAGCCGTATTTATCTGGACCACTGTAGACCGTGAGGTCCTACTTGACCTGTTTGAGGAACTAACTGGAGCAAGATGGAGCTTCAATCACTTCCTACCCGGTGGCGTTCACAAGGATTTCCCAGAGGGATTCAAAGAGAAAATCATTGAGGCCGCTCACTACCTGCGCAACCGGTTCAAAGACTACTGGAACGCAATGATCGAGAACCCCATGTTCGAGATGCGCTGCGATAATGTCGCGATACTGGAACCCAAGGATGCCCTCAGGCTAGGCGCAACAGGGCCAGTTCTCAGGGGCTCCGGTATACCCATCGATATGAGAAAAGAGGAACCATACGCAGCATACGCGGATCTAGACTGGCAGATAATAACAGAGGACGCCTGCGATGTCATGGCGAGAACCAAGGTAAGGTTCCACGAGATCGGTCAATCACTCAACATGATGGAGCAGATCGCCAAAGAGATCCCGGAGGGAGAGATAAAGACAAGATTCTCACCCTTCGCACGTGCTCCAGCAGGCGAGCATATCAGCAGGGTTGAGAACGCTAGGGGCGAGATGTCAATCCATCTCTGGACTAATGGAACCACTAACCCATACAGGGTAAAGATCATGCCTCCAAGCCTCAGAAACATGTACGTCTTTGAGAGGCTCGCGGAGCTGAGTAACATGACAATTGCGGATATCCCGGTGGTAATCAACTCTATCGACCCATGGTATCTGGACGCGGATAGGTGATATGAATGAATTACTTTAACACAGCATTTGGAACGGCAAGTCAGGTTCAGCAGAACCTATCAGGTATCTTGGCATACATCCTCAGCTTCTTATCAGCAAACAGTAAGCCTATCCTGCAGGTGCTTGTACTACCTGGTCTCGCATTCACTTTAGTTTTCGCGATCGTCGCGGTGTGGTTTGAGCGTAAGTTCCTCGCCCGAGCCATGCTGAGGGTTGGACCGTATTATTGTGGAGGAAGATCCGGTGTACTGCAGGTGTTCGCTGACTTCATCAAGCTCTTCCTAAAAGAGATAATCATACCAGAGAAAGTAAACTGGCTATTCTTCGCAATAACCCCGGTGATGGTATCAATGGTACCCGGTCTCGCGTTAGTCTTGATACCCTTTGACGCGAACTGGGTTCTCTGGGATATCGGAAGCCTCGGATTACCCATGTTCCTCGCTATTATGGGAATAGCGCCTCTCATGCCAATATTCGCTGGATGGGCATCAAACAACAAGTACAGCTTCATCGGGGCGTGGAGGGTCGCCTACATGTATATCTCAGGAGAGATCCCGATTGTAATCTGCGCTGCCTCAGTCGCAATAATGGCAGGATCATTCAACCTAGTCAAAATAGTTGAGGCCCAGAAGAACATGTGGTTCGCTATCCCCCAGTTCATAGGCTTCATCATATTCTTCATCGGGCTTCTCATCGAATCAGAGAGAACCCCATTCGATATGCCAGTCGCAGAGGTTGAACTCGTCTTCGGATGGAGAACCGAGTTCAGCGGAATCCTATTCGGTTTCACGATGATGGCTGAATACGTCATGCTACAGGCATGGACGCTTCTATTCATCACCCTCTATCTTGGAGGCTACAATGGCCCCATTATCATGGGCAATGTAATTGGTAGCCACATATTCTGGCTTCTCGCGAAATTCGCCATAATAGTAGTGTTTGTAGTACTGCTGAGATGCGTCTACTCAAGACCCAGAATGGATCAGATGCTCAAGATAGGCTGGAACTACCTAACGCCAATTGCGTTACTGAACCTATTCGTGGTTCTAGCGCTGAAACTATGGGGGATATTCTAATGAGCTGGATAAAGAGACTACTAAGACCCATCGGAATCGTAGCGCCCTACATTTTCAGGAACAGCCAGACAGTAGCTTACCCAACAGAGCGGCTCATCTTCAAGGACCGCTTCCGTGGAAGACACAAGTTCTACTTCGAACGCTGCATCAGCTGCGGCATATGTGCGAGGGTATGCCCCTGTGCATCAATAGTGCTGGTTCCAGCAGAGGGACATGAGAAGACCTACCCAAGTATCGACTATAACACCTGCAGTTTCTGCGGGTACTGTGTGGAGTACTGCCCAAAGCAGGCACTTGAGTTCACAGACGTAGTGGAGTTAGCCGTTAAGGACAGGAGCACTTTGAAGTACTCTCCTGAGCAGCTCTCCGTGGTCCCTGAGATAAAGGACTTGGTCCCACGCATGAAGCGGAGGATAGAGGCGTATCTTACGGATAAAGAGATGAAATACAGGAAGGTGAAAGATGTTTGATTGAAATATTATTTGTATTATCCCTAGTGCTCGTCAGCGCACTGCTAGCGGTGACAAGCCGCAACATAGTGTACGCTGTGATCGCACTGCTCTCAACCAACGTGACGTTAGGCATAGCCTACTATATGATGGGCGCCCCAACCGTCGCGTTATTCCAGTTGGCTATCTTCGCAGGGGCGGTCGTGGTTTTCTTCGTAATCACCGTTATGTTGACGACTGGTGGAGACGTGGAGTTCGATGATGATACTGTACCGTGGATGAATAAGAAAATCCAGTTAGCTCTATCAATACTATCTGTAGAAGTGCTAGCAGGCGTATTGCTAACACAAAACATCGATTTCCCCTTCCAAAAATATGCATCAACCGCGCTCGAAACCCTCTCATTCGTACCCAATTCGTATGACGATATCACAACTGCAGTCAGCCAGTTCCTCTGGAACAACAGAGGCTTGGATCTGGTATCACAATCATTTGTCATCCTTGCAGCGGTAATCTGCTGCATAGCATTGCTGAAAACAAGGAGCCACGAGTAATGTACCCAATATCATTTTTCATAGTAACAACGGCGCTACTCTTCGTATTTGGACTCGTAGCGTTGACCATCAAGAGAGACTTAGTCAGGCTACTAATCGGCATTGAGATACTCTTCAACGCCGCGAACCTGTTCTTCGTTGCTCTCTCAACCCAGAATATGGGGCTAATAGACCCATTGCCACAATCCATCGTTATGATGGCTCTTGTACTGGACGGCACAGTAATCGCCGTAGGTTTAGCCTTGGCGCTTAACGTATTCAAGCATTACAAAACATTCGACATAAGAAAACTGAGGAGATTGAAATGGTAGGACCCTCAGTAATTTCACAAGGGCTTCAGCTTCCACTACCCATGCTAGTAAACCTATTTGGTGCACTGGCTATGCCATTCATCGGAATAGCCTCTGAACGAATGGGGGGGAAGCTACGAGAAGTCTGGTTTATACTAGTATCCGCGGTCTCTCTCATTGGAGTATACCAGTTATACACTCAGGTGAAGGCAACAGCAGATGGTGTCCTCCTGATCTACTCATGGGGGCAGGCACCACCTCTCAGCGGCTGCTTCGAGATCGATATGTTAGGCGTCTTTATGGCGTTCAGCATAGCCTTCCTAGGGCTACTGGTCGCAATATACTCAATTAGCTACATGGAGCACGAGACCCGGGTAACCGAGTTCTACACACTCGTAACATTCATGATAGCAGGCATGTACGGCATCGTGCTCTCAGGCGACTTGTTCACCTTGTTCATCTTCTGGGAGCTCATGGGCTTGTCCAGCTATGTTCTAGTATCTTACCTGAAGCAGAACTGGGGACCAATCGAGGCAGGCTTCAAATACCTGATTATGAGCGCAACAGCGGGAGCATTCCTCCTGCTAAGCATGGCGCTACTCTACGGTCTAGCGGGAACACTGAACTTTGCGCTACTAGCCTCATCCATGCGCGGAAACCCACTGACACCATGGACCATCCTACTGTTCGCGACGCTAATCGTCGGATTCGGCGTAAAGTCAGCCATAGTACCGATGCATACATGGCTGCCTGACGCGCACCCAGAGGCACCAAGCCCCATCAGTGCGCTGCTATCAGGAGTGGTAATTGAGACCGGTCTCTACGCATTAACCAGGCTCTTATTTGTGGTCTTTGAGCCAGAGCTCTTCAGGCTACCAATCGCGGCGCTTGCGGTACTAACGATGACCGTCGGAAATCTGCTTGCACTACTGCAGGGCGACCTCAAGAGGCTGCTAGCATATTCAAGTATAGCCCAGATCGGTTACATGCTTGTCGGTCTCTCAGCGGGTTCAGTCTCCGGGGCTCAGGGGCTCTTCCTTCACGTGTTCAATCATTCACTGATGAAAGGACTTGCTTTCCTTGCCGCAGGTTCGCTCATCCATGTTGCACACACGAGAAACATTGATGAACTCAAGGGAATCGGCAGAGCAATGCCTCTGACCACAGCAGGACTCTTCATCTCCTTTATGGGGCTTGGAGGAGTGCCTGCAACGAGCGGGTTCATTAGTAAATTCATGCTATTTAGTTCAGCTATTCAGTCCGGAATGATCTGGTTAGCTGTAATCGGTGTGCTGAACAGCGCACTCTCGATGGCATATTATCTGAAAGTAATTAAGACATTGATCTCGGATCCACTGGACTCCGTAAAGGGTCTGAAGGAGGCGCCGAGACTCATGGTGGGAGTAACCGTCGTTATGATGCTCTTGGTTATTCTCTTCGGCGTCTACCCGGAGCCCGCAGTTAACTTCGCCCAACAGGCGGCGGAGGCACTTGTAACGGGCTTCAACTCATACATAGGAGCGATAATAGGATGATTCACATAAAAAATCCAACAAAAAAAGTCAATGGAGGTCATGACTAATGGCGACTGAACACGTTGCAACAGCAGGGTGGGCACTCGCACTCGAGTACTGGCCAGCATTAACATGCTGGATAATCCCCATGCTGGGAGCCGTCTTAATGCCAGTATTCGCAAAGTTCGGGAACAAGTTCAGGGACATGATGGCGGTTGTATTCGGCGCAGGAGCCGCGATATCAACCCTCATGATGGTTCCCTGGTTATTATCCGGTCATACACCCGGCGACTTACAGTTCTCCGACTGGATCAACTTCTTCGGACACTCATTAAAGATGGGTGTACTCGTTGACCCAATCACTATACTGATAGTGAACGTGGTCGCCTGTATCAGCTTCCTAATCATAGTATACTCGATAAGCTACATGCACGGAGACGAGCACCTCACAAGGTTCTGGTTCTTCTTCCTATTCTTCATCGGCAGCATGCTTCTGCTGGTAGTCAGCGACAACCTGATCCAGACCATGATCGGCTGGGAAGGTGTAGGAATCTGTAGCTATGGTTTAATCGGATATTACTACAGGGATGCTAAGGAGCGTTGGCTTGGAGGCCCAGAGCCTACCCCCATGTACCCACCGAGCCACTGTGGCATGAAGGCATTCGTGGTCACAGGAATCGGTGATGTATTCCTACTTGGAGCGATATTCATCATATTCAACTTCGCGGGCACACTCAACTACGTTGAGCTAATTCAGACCGCACCGGAGTGGTTAGCGGAGATGAGTCACTATCCCGGACTTATCGCTATAACTGCGATAATGTTCCTCGGTGGACCCATCGGTAAATCAGCTCAGTTCCCACTCCACGAGTGGTTACCAGAAGCCATGGCTGGACCAACCAGCGTCTCAGCGCTAATTCACGCAGCGACCATGGTCAAGGCAGGCGTATATCTGGTTGCAAGGATGAGCCCCGTCTTCTATATCGGGGCGTATATGCTTCATCTACCCGAGGCGAGGATATATTTCATCGCCATCGCGATAGTGGGTGGCTTCACCACCTTCTTGGCGGCCAGTCAAGCCATAGTTTCTGTAGAGTTGAAGAAGATCTTGGCATATTCAACGGTTAGCCAGATCGGGTACATGATGCTGGGTCTTGGACTCAGTGGACTGAGCGAGGGAGCATACGTGGCTGGAATGACAGCTGGAATATTCCACCTGATGAGTCACGCCCTCTTCAAGGCATCGTTGTTCCTAGGCGCCGGATCAGTTATCCACGCTATTCACAGCATCTACACCTTTGATATGGGTGGATTGAAGAAACATATGCCAAAGACCTACTTGTTGATGGTGCTAGCCACCATTAGCCTAGCAGGTGTTCCGCCTTTCAGCGGTTTCTGGAGCAAAGACGCTGTTTTCATCGCGGCTATGGTAGCCGATACGCCTCTTGCTTATGTTCTGCTGGCTGTTGGTGGTATAAGCGCAGCTCTGACCATGACGTACAGCATCAGGTACATCTGGTTGACCTTCTTGGCGCCAGAGAGCCACTACATACATGAGTTGGAGCACCACGGTCATCCACCACATGAATCCCCACTCTTGATGTGGGGTCCAATCGCGATACTGGTAGCCATTATGCTTGGAATATCAGCGCTTGGGCTAGTAGGGCAGATAAACCCTGGACTGAACCCTGAGACATTCATCGAGGTTCAGATCGAGCACGCCCTACACGCAATCATGCCCCACGAAGTAGAACTCCACGTTCCTCACATAGAATTCGGCCTTAAATCTCAGGCATGGAGTCTAAGCGCCTTCTTGCTGGCTGTGGGAATAGTCTCTGGTAAAACCTTCTACTGGGGCAGAAAAGGTGATGAATGGAATGTTGAGAGAACCGGGTGGCGTGCCCCCGTATACAAGTTCCTATGGAACAGATGGTACATGAACCAGCTATACTACAAGGTCTTTGTAGACGGCTTCATAAACCTAGGACGAAACACATACAGCGTCTTAGAAAAAGGAGTATTCGACAAAATCACGCCTGTGGTGAGCGGGTTCTTCATCAACCTTGGTATAAATCTCTACGACAGCTTAGAGCAAGAAGTGCTTGATGAGGGTATAAACAAAGGAATTCCCTCCCTGTTTACTTCAATATACAATCACCTAAAGAAGCTCCAGACAGGAGTCTTGAGCTACAACATCGCCTATATGGTGTTCATTTTCTTGTTTTTGATAATCGTGTTAATGAAATTTGGAGGAATGATCTAAAATGGTATTCGCAAACACACTAGCATTGGTACTCTTGGTACCCTTAGTAACAACACCACTTGCCTACTATCTTGGCAAGAGCATGGGTAAGAAGACTGGCTGGATTGCAGCTGCTCCGTTAGTGGTGACGCTGCTACTCCTCCTTAGCGTCGCCGTGGAGACAAAGGGAGGAGGATCTTATACTGAGCACTATGAGTGGATTCCAACCTCTAATATTGGATTTGATCTGCAGGTAGATGGGCTCAATATCTGGGTCCTGTTAACAATCAACTTGCTCTGTCTATTTATTAGCATATACAGTATCCCCTACATGGAGCACAGGTTCCATGAGTGGGAACTTGAGACTGGGGAAGATATCAGTAAATCAGGTTACGCCACATACTATGCCCTTTACCTGCTATACTCAGTGGGTATGTTGGGGACGGTACTAGCGACTAACACCATCCAGTTCTACATGTTCTACGAGTTGATGCTAGTACCCAGCTGGGCTATGATCAACAACTTCGGATACGGTGAGAGAGAACGCATCGGCATGATGTACTTCATGTGGACTCACGTCGGAGCTGTCATACTGCTAGCCGGACTATTATCCGGTTACTGGATAACAGGCAGCTTCGCCATCTCCGCACTCAGCGGAGTCGTAGGACATCCACTGGCTCCATGGGTTGCGATTGCCATACTCCTGGGCTTCCTAACAAAGATGGCGGTCTTCGGTATCCACGTGTGGTTACCATACGCCCACGGTGAGGCGCCTACGCCGATCTCGGCTCTACTGAGCCCCGCGATGATCGGTATCGGAGCCTACGCAGCCGTGAGGCTTGTTGCGGTTCCAATGAGTGAGACATTCAGCTCATTCAGTCTGGTGTTCTCAATTTGGGCATTGATAACGATGGTCTACGGTGGATTCATGGCGCTTGCACAAGATGACATAAAGCGGTTCCTAGCCTACAGCAGCGTAAGCCAGATGGGATACCTCTTCCTAGGACTAGCAAGCGCAGCTGCCTACGGAGAAGCAGGAGCCATCTTCCACTATGTAAGCCACGGCTTCGGCAAGGGCATCTTATTCCTCGCTGCAGGCGTACTCATCGCAGAGACCGGTACACGAAGCATCAAGAAGATGGGTGGATTGGCAGATAAAATGCCTATCACAGCAACACTGACATTGATAGGCTTCTTCGCCATCGGCGGAGTACCTCCCACAGTTGGATTCATGTCCAAGTTGATGATCTTCACAGGTGTCTTTGAAAGCGCATTAACTGGCTCAGTTGAACAGCTAGTAGTGGCTATTGTCGCCATTATCATGACAGTGCTGACAGTGGGTTACAGTCTCTGGACTGTCCGCAGGATCTTCTTCGGACCCCTCGCTGAGGGAATGGAGCATGTCCACGAGGCACCCAAGCTGATGCTGATACCCATGGCGGCGCTAGCATTGATCGCCATAGTGTTGGGTGTCTACCCGAGACTAGTACTCGACTACCTCCTACCTTTCTTTGGTGAGGTAGTCTCAGCAGTACACTAATTTTTTTTTGAAAAAAAGAAATTAAGAGTGTGGGTCACCGTGACAGGGTGTGCAATCCATCTTTGTAAAGACATTATTAATTGGGCCGTCAGCTCCGTGGCAACCTAGACAGTTAATCGCTGACTGTGGAACTTGGAATTCCGCTGTAAAGGTACCATTTGCTAATGCATTAAGCATTTCAGCTACCTTACCCGCTCCATCTGCCACCATTCTAGCACATCTTTCTACCCTTTCAGGCGAGTTTTCATCACAATCTGCAGCAGCTGTATAACTAGAAACAGATGCATGGCAAAGTGGCGAGCCATTAACCGACTTTACTATTTCTCCCTCAACCTTTTTTGCGACTATTGGCATGTATTGAGGTAATTCAGCTACTGTATACCATCCAACAATTTCATTTACTAGTGAAATATCGTCTGTAACTAAGTTTATTGCCATAGCAGCACCATTAATGACTCCACAAGTAAGCCCCCAACCTGCTACTCCTGCTTTTCCCCAAACAGACATTTCTGATGGTATTACCGTATATGGAAAACCAACTTCTTTTTTTAGTTCTCCAATGACTCCCTCAAAAGTCCCATATGCACAGCCACCTACAAAATATGCATCATAAGCTCTAGCTTTTACAGCATCAATGTTAAGTGTCTTATATTCCCAAGGGCGCTCTGGGATTACCTGTGGTACTTGAACATCATTTGTAATGACTGTTTCTTTAGGTGGTAAGAATGAGTAACCACCTATAGCTCCTATAGCGAGACCGCCGATTGCAGCTCCAGCCATTTTAACAAATTCACGCCTTGATACCTGTTCGGAATCTGACAAATCTTTTCACCCAACTGGCTTCAATGGCGTCTCTGAGAATATAAATTTTGTTTCAAAATTTACCCATATTTATTCAACATGTTTCAAAATACCACCTAAAATTGAATAAAAAGAATGGGCTTTAAGAAAAGGCATATATCTGAGGATTTGAACAGAATTGCCATATTGAGTGACTCGGATTTAGTTGATAAGCAAATACTTGAAATCCTAAGATTAAATGGAAGAGCATCAATTAGGAATATAGCCAAGCAACTCAACACAAGTCCTGCTACTGTATCCCGAAAGATCAAAAAAATGGAAGATGAAAACATCATCAAAGCATATGTGAGTATCATTGAAGACGAAGAACTCGGGAAAGGCGCAAGAGCAGTACTTCTAGTAAGAACTATAGGAGATCAAAGTAAAACAAATATTGTTCAAGATATCTCGCAAATGGAAGATATTTGTAATGTCTTTGTCACGATGGGCAATTACGACCTTATATTGACAGCTTGCACCTTGAACGATAACGAACTCTATAACATTATAAAAAGGATAAGAACAATACAGGGCGTAGCTTGGGTGGATTTCGCCTCTATTGTAACCCGAAAAAAAATACTGAGTACCTTAATTGAGGAGAATGAGGAAGATTAAATTGGATAACAATTTTCAAAAAAACCGTGAAATTAAGGAGAATAGTAAATCCTTTTATTCATTCACTATAGCTGACTTAACGAGGAAGATAAAATATGACTGGTAATACCGAGCTCTTGTTCCTGCTCTTCATCGTGTTGTTACTTTTCGGTGGCCGAAAACTGCCTGAACTAGCCAAATCGATGGGAGAGGCGGTGAAAGAATTCAACCGAGCAACAAGTGATCCAACAAAATACGTTGATGAGAAGACTCGTAAAGAAAACAATGAAAGACAGGCCATTATTGATGCCGCTAAAAAACTGGGTATCCCGGTCGAGGGACGCGATATCAAAGACATTGCTCAGGATATCGTAAAAGCAACCAATAAGAACGAACCCGAGTAACCCTTTTTCGGTGTCTCTTCTTGTCAGATGAAAACGAGCTAGAAATCTGGGATCATCTAGAAGACCTAACGTCACGGCTCAGAAGAGTGATCTATGTTCTTCTCCTCGTGATGGTGCTGGTTATGTCGTTGCCTTCTGATTTCTCTAGGATCTGGCAGCTGGACTTTACTGATTACACTCTTCTCATAACGGATTTAATGCAGCTTCTTCAAAACATGTTGCTCCCAGAGGGCGTGACATTAATCGCCTTCAACTGGCTCGACAGCTTCTATATCTACTTCGTAATCAGCTTCGCCATCAGTTTCGTAATCTGCCTCCCCTATATCGCGTATCAGCTCTATGGGTTCCTCGCACCTGCGATATATGAGAACGAGAAGAGAACATTGTTCGCATTCGTCTCGTTGTTCGTTGTTTTATTTTTAGTTGGTATGGCGTACGCATACATTGTGCTGGTTCCCGCAACATTCACTGTGTTATACAAGTTTGTTTATCAAACGGGAGTTATGCCGTTTTACTCTGTGAAGGACTTTTTTGAGCTCATCGCCTTTGGGGTGTTTGGATCAGGGCTCTTCTACACTTTCCCACTGGTGCTCTATCTGTTGGTGAAAGTTGATCTGCTCATTGTAGATGACTTAAAGTCATTACGACGCCACATCTTCGTTGCACTATCTTTCATCACAGCGATCATTACCCCTGACCCGACTCCCGTCTCAATGATCTTGATGACCATCCCGTTCTACATCCTATACGAGATAACAATCATTATACTGGCTCGTATTATGAGGGATAAACCAGACAAGATAATCGCTGAAGGCACAAGCGCAGCAGAGGAGCTCTTGGCACGAAGTAATCCAAAGCCCTAGACTATTCTAGGAAAATCTCTTGGAACAAAGTCATTGACGCCGCGACTACTGCTAGCATGAACGCGAATAAAAGGCGAAACTCTGGCATTAGCGCCATTAATGGTTCTCCTGCAAGTATCTTGGCGACAGCCTGTATCCCCGGTAATAGTATAGGGACACTGACTGGGAAGAATAGGAATGCCAGTAGGAGGTTCTTGCCCTCACTGTACATTAGGACTGCTGACATCATTGACCCCATCAGAGCGAAGTCGATGGCTCCTATCGTGAATATTATTATGAGTGAAGGGATCAGCGCAGTGTTCAGGTTCAAGAATAGTAGGGATGAGAAGATGAGGGATAACAATACGATTACAAGGGTCACCATGCCGTAGATCATCTTACCCGCCAGAACAGCGTATGGTGGGCAAGGTATGCTTCGCAGCCCATCAATGGTTCCCCGGTCTACTTCCCGTGCGAAGCTTGTGGTTAGTACTAGTATGCTTGCGAAGAAGATCACCACCCACATGGCTGCTGATACAACGAGTGGATCGAGGATTAGTATGGTTCTCCATGAGAAGCTGCTTACTATTATTGATGATAATGTAAACGCGATGATGGAGAGTAATTCGTGGGGTCTTCTGAGTTCAACTATGAGGTCTTTCCGAGCCAGCTTCAACGCATAACTCAGCGTATCGTCGCTCATCTAAGCTGAACCTCCTTCTCTATCAACCCCCCTCGTATGAGGATAGATCTGTCGCAGAAGCTGTTGATCAGTTCAGGGGTATGCGAGGTCGTGATGATTGTTTGATCTCTGAGCCCCTTCATGTACTCAGCTAGGGCGCTGGAAGTCTCCTGATCGAGCCCAGCGAAGAACTCATCCAGCAGAAGAAGCGCTGGGTCCCCAAGCAAGGCTCGGGATATGTCTGCTCTTTTCCTGAGTCCATAAGATAGGTGCCCTGATTTTGTGTCTCTCCATTTTTCTATATCTGTGACTTTCAGAACTCTGTCATACTCGAACTCTTTGGAGTCGATGAAGCTTCCGAAGAATCGGAGATTCTCAAGAACAGTCAATTCATCGTAGAGAAAGCTTCTATGACCAACTACGCCGATGTTTTTCTTTGCCTTGATCCTGTTCTTCTGGGCGTCTTCATTCATTATCCATACCTGTCCAGAGGATGGAATCATCTGTGTGGCGATGATCCTGAGAAGTGTACTCTTCCCTGCGCCGTTGGGTCCCAGCAGGCTGGTTTTCTGTCCTTTGGTGAAGCTGAGAGTAATACCTCTGAGAGCTTTGATGTATCCAAAGTTTTTAGTGATCTCTTCTAGTCTCACTATCTCGGTCATGGCTGGTACCTTGTTACTTCTTGTAGAACATGGTTATAACTAGGTAACCTACCCCGAGCAAAGCGACCCCAACAACGGCTATGAATACATGCGAGTATCCCTGCTGGTCCTCTCCCTCATACTTGGATGGACACTTTACCAGAAGCTGCGATGACTCAATCTTACCATCTGCACCGAGGGTGCCGAGTACTACTACTTGGTTTCCCTCTTGCTCAAGATTCTGCGGAGGCACCCCTCTATACGTGACCTTTATGCTTCCCTGTTCATCCACTAGCGTGAAGCTGATGCTGCCATCATCGGTTCTGATAAGCGAGCCCGGCTCGACAGCTCCTATTATTTGCAGTCTTTTTCCCGTGTATTTGGCTTGATTCGCTGAGATATCAGAGACAGGTATGTATGGGTTCATGTAGTTTGAGATGCTATCGTAGGCGAGTCCTGCGCTTAATGCTAGTAAAACGATGATTATGATGTGTTTGCTCTGTATCTTCATGTTATTCATCTTGTTGCGAGTTTTCTATCGATGTCTCTATTGGCTTTGATGATCCACGCAATATAAACTATGGTTGCGGTTAGATAGAGTCCCAGTACTTGGTATACTTGGATTGGCATTACATTTCCTCCATTATTGTACTACTGTACTCTGCTTGTTTCATCCTCAAATCATAGGTCTTCTTCAACACATAGCCGAAGACAAAGACCCCTCCAATGATGTTCATCACAAGAGCCTGAACCATCGTACCTGTCAAACCGAGACCTCCACTCCCATCACCAAGCTGTGGATGGAGTGATGGCCATAGGATAAATGACATGTAGCTCAAGGGGACCGTCATAAATGCCAGAATATTGAATACTGCTGCTGATGATGCCCTGCGTTCAGGGTTCTCAATGGACATCCTGAGTAGGAAGTAGCCGACATACGCGAACCAGAGGATTAGGGTAGTGGTTTCCCTCGGGTCCCAGTTCCAGTAGACGCCCCATGTGGCGTTTGCCCAGATGGCTCCGCTTATCAGCGTTACGAGTCCATATACGAGCCCTAGCAAGGCTCCTGATTCTGATAGTACATCGTATTTGTGATCCTTTTTCCTGAGGTAGACCAAGCTTGCAGCGACAGAGACGAGTAATGATAGATAACATATGATGGCTGGTGGTAGGTGAAAATAGAATATTCTTACAAGTTCTCCCATTGTTACCTCTGCTGGTGCAATGTATAGTGCAAAGTAAGCTGCCAGTGCGACGATTACTCCTGTAATCCCTAGATATACATCGTCTCTGAATTCCAATCTTATCACAATACATCCCAGAGTACCCAATTAAAAGTATGCGCTTTTTCATGACTTCTAAGTTTAAATTCGATCAAGTCGAATAGGGCTACATGGAACTAGTTGAGATATTGATCATTACTTCGGCGATCATTATACTATATGACATATACAATATCAGAGCAAACAAAGAAACCAGACTGTTTGACAACCGGTTACCCGTCATCGCAGTAGGCACCGGACTTATAGTTTTAAGTTATCTTTACTTCGCGTACTCATTCATAACCAGCAACTATAGGATCATGGAAGTATTCCAGTATAGCAGCTCAACTCTCGGCTGGTCGGAGCGTCTCTACGCCTCATGGGCGAGTAACGGTGGCTCATGGCTCTTTTTTGCATTCGTTTTCGCAGCTGGATATCTGATTATTCGATTGCTGTGGGGTGAAAATAAAGAGTACTCAAAGGTCTACCAGTTCTTTAATGTTGTACTCCTCTTCATGGTGGTAGTTTTAATACTGCAAAATCCACTGGCGACTCTATCTTACTCCCCCAGCGAAGGAATGGGGCTCAATCCTCTTCTAAAAACACCTTGGATGCTTATTCACCCACCCATCGTATTCATAGGATATACTCTAGCCCTCTACAGTCTAGGGTTAACCTTTAGCCTCGCAGATTCAAAGCCCAGGCTCACCCGTGGAATGGCTGCGTTAGCGTGGCTATTCCTGACTCTCGGTATCGCACTCGGTGGTCTCTGGGCATACGAGGTTCTTGGATGGGGCGGATACTGGGCTTGGGACCCTGTTGAGACATCCTCGCTTATCCCGTGGCTTACACTAACCGCGTACTTCCACTTGGTGTCTCAACTTACTGGTCAGAAGAGTACATCGAAAGATTTTATGCTGATGGTAACAAGTGCTTTGATAATATTCGCTTCAGCGGTAACCCGTGGTGGTTTGGCTGTATCGGTTCACGCCTTCGGCAAATCCCCCATCGGCTACGTCTTGTTGACCCTGATGGGTATAACCATCGTTTATTATCTGGCAAATAAGAGCAAGAAGGGTTGGAGCTACTTTGAGTTCAAGGTAAAGACCGATAACGTGTATAATGCTTCTCTTTCTATGAGCTTCCTCTCCATTGTGATGATATCCGTCATCAGCTTATGGGGAATCATATTCCCAATAATCAATAGCGGCATAACGGGCGGAGACGTAAGCATCGATGCGGCTTTCTTCAATAAATGGACCTACCCCTTTGTGTTGGTATTCTTGGCGAGCCTCATCGGGTGTAACCTTTACGAGAAACTCGATATGAAGAAATACTCCGCCACACTCCTAGGCGCATTAGTGCTTGGATTCGTGGGTATTGTTCTAGGGTTCCCAACAAATAACATGCTTGTCAATCTAGGTTTCCCACTTACAATAATAGCCGGGGTGGCTGTGCTCTACAACCTCGCGACCAGTGTGATGAAGAAGAGAACCACCCAGATAAGCCGGAGTATACTTCACCTCGGAATCGTCATCGTTATGCTTGGCATATTGATGAGTGCAACAAACGAAGTAAACTATGGAGAACTCATAGGAACGCCCGGCGAATCAATGGACTTGGGTGATATGCAGCTGGATTTCGGTGAGTTTACCGTGATTGAACCAACAGGTATTGTAGCAACGGATGCATTCAGCAGCGAGCTTATCCCCGAGTACACTGGATTGATGATACCCGTCACAGTGACGAGGGATGGCGCAAGCTATTCTGATGACGTCTATATAATGCTCTACTCTATGCATGGGATCGTATCCAGACCAACCATAGTACGTGCACCCGGATTCGATGTCTACGTTGTACTGCATCAGTCAACGAGTGTCTACCGTGCCTTAGCTCATCAGCTACAGGGGATACCTTTCACGCCAACAGAGTTCGTTGTGAGTGTTATCTACTTCCCGTTGATGAACCTGATCTGGTTAGGTACACTAATCATGTGCATCGGGATACTGTACCCGATAATAAAGATGAGAAAATCATCTTAACCCTTTTTTTACCAGTATTCCAAGAGCAGGCTGAATCCACCAATAGAGTACAAATACCAAAGGTGTATGAACTGCTTCATTATTTTCGCTGGTAACCCCCAGAGCCTAATTCCAAACACCTCTCCCTCAGCATAGGTGTTACCAAAAGTCACTATCTCACCTGCATGCTCATACTTATAATGCTTGAAGGGCTTGTTTCTTAGCATAGAAATTATATTATTAACAACAATATCTGCCTGCATCATCGCTATGTGGGCGTTAGGGGGCATGGGTTTGCCTTCTTGGTTCAGAGTACATGCTAGATCTCCTGCAACGAAGACGTCGAAGTTGAAATATTGAAGGGTTTTATTCACAATTATCCTTCTAGATTTTATTTCAAACTTTTTACCACAAGCTGGATCTCCCTCTACTCCTCCGGTCCATATAAATAAGTCCGGGTTTAATGTTGTTCCATCTTTTAGTATAATCTCTTTTTCTCCAACCTTTACTATCGGATTGTTTAGTATTAGTTCAATTTTTTTCTTTTCTAGAAACTCCATACCAGTTTCTATTAATTTCTCGTCCCATCCAGGCAATATCGTTGGAAGTGCTTCGACAATCGAGAATAGTTTCTCTGGCTTTTGTATCGAGTACTGATTGTAAAGCTTTTCAAGACAGTCACATAGTTCTCCAGCTAATTCAATACCAGTAAAACCAGCCCCTCCCACTATGATGTTTGGTGGAGTATTTTCTTGCTCAGCTTTTTCGAATAAATCAAAGAGTCTATGTCTGATCTCTTTAGCGTCGTCATAATTGCCTAGAGTTAGACTATTTTCACGTATTCCTTCTATATTAAAATATGCGGGGTGGCTCCCCATCGCCACTATAAGGATATCATATGGAATCTCTCCGTTATCGGTCTTTATGGCATCTGATTCAAGTGTTATAGTTTCAACTGTCGCTTTTTTGAATGTAATACCTTTTGTTAAACGCTGGAGAGGTATAACGATGTCTTTTTCCTCATATTCATAGTTGCAGACCTTATGTAGCCTGTATAATAGTTGATGATAATCATTTTGATCTACAAGTAAAAGATCAGCCTCACCGGGTCTAAGCTCTTTCTTAAGCTTCTTTGCTATTCTCAGACCGGCGACTCCCGCTCCTAAAACAACTATCTTTGGTATAGCCACCGTATATCAGGTTGTTGGATTAAACGTTAGATAAAAGTTATTTGTTTAATGAAATTGATATTTATCAAAATATTTTTTCTATAATCTTAACAATAACTCAGTACTATCCAATAACATAATTCTAATCAAAAAAATAGATCAATTTGCTAAAAATATCGAAAGAAGATATCAAAAAGGATATTTGAAATGCAGTAAATTATATGTACTCTATGTATTGTAAGTATCTGTTAAGTGTTTTGCATTGAAAGAATTATTAACAAAAATCCTTGACAAAAACAATATGCCAAATTTTTTCGTTGCTCTAACGAAATATGGTAGTATATATGCTCCAGTTAAAGTGAGTGAAAAAACTCATTCTTTTCAAAGCGTCAGTTCCTTGGATGAAGTTGATCTAGATTATAATCGAACTATGATCCCTCCTAAAAAATTGTTTATCTCCCCCGAAGAAACAATATTTACTTTTAACCGAAAGAATGAGAAATTTATCGAGCAGGGGCAAAACAACTCAACTCAGGTTTTACTAGGCGTCCACTCATGTGACATCCACGCGTTGAACCTTCTCGCAAAGGTCTTCCTCAAAGAGTTTACAGACAAGTACTATGCAGAGAGGCGTGAAAGAACCCTACTGGTTGGTCTAAGTTGTACCCCAGATGAGCACTGTTTCTGTAAATCAACGGGAACTGATTATGTAAACGAAGGATTCGAATTATTCTTACATGATATAGGTGACCAATATCTGGTTCGTATAGGTTCACAGAAAGGGTTCAATTTTGTTCAAGAAAATTCCACTTTCTTCGATGAAGCCACTGAGAGTCATTTGAATAAATTTAAAGAAACTGAAAATGAGCGAATGACAAAATTCACTAGCTCGCTTGAAATGTCAGGTTTACAGGATATGCTCGATTTATCCTATGATAATAAACTATGGGAGGAATATGGTGAGAAATGCCTAGGCTGTGGCTCATGTAACCTGGTGTGCCCAAGATGTAGATGCTATGATGTACAGGATTATGTTGATCTAAATCTTACAACGGGTGAAAGAGTACGTAAATGGTATAGCTGTATGCTTAAAGACCACGGATTAGTTGCAGGCGGACATAATTTCCGACCAAGTTCTAAGGAGAGGATAAGAAACAGATTCAATTGTAAGGGAAGTCTTCGCGAAGAAATGCCCAATTGTGTGGGATGTGGCAGATGCTCGACATATTGCCCCGCTGGGATTGATTTCCTTGAGGTTATGAAAAAAGTACGAGGTGAAATATGATGATCGAACTTAATCCATTGGCTCCAGTCAAAGCGCGTATAACCGAGATCCAGAAAGTGACAGACATCGAGAAACTCATTACACTCAAATTCCAGAGCTCAGAAGAACAGGCAAGTTTCAAGTATATGCCCGGGCAGTTCATCAAACTAGGAGTGATGGGGGTTGGTGAGGCTCCTATCTCAATTTGCACTGCTCAGTCGGATGAGACAGGTCTACAGTTATGCATCAGAAACGCAGGAAGAGTTACTAATGCAGTCCATAACCTATCAGTCGGAAATACTGTCTGGTTAAGGGGTCCTTACGGTAACGGATTCCCTATGGACAAGTTCTATGAGAAGGATCTTATTTTAGTTGCAGGAGGGTTAGGCATAGCCCCTATAAGAGGTGTACTCCAGTATGCTCTTCAGAACAGAGAAAAATTTGGAGAAATAAGCCTCCTCTACGGGGTAAGATGCTACGATCTCATGCTTTTCAAGGATGAGATCTTGGACTACTTTAGAAACGGGGACCAAATAGGGGTCAAGACCTATCTAAGCTATGAGGATGAGAAAGATCAGGTGTGTTATGGGCTTCAATGTGAGCGCGATGATAGATGCACCAAGGGGCTAATCACTAAACTTTTCAGTATGCTAGACAAACCCAGCGATACCGGGGTCGCTGTGCTAGGTGGTCCACCTATCATGTATAAGTACACCATCATGGAGCTAGAGAAGCTTGGTTTCTCCCCTGACCGAGTATTTATGACCCTTGAACGTAAGATGAGGTGCGGCGTAGGTCAGTGCGGTAACTGTCTCGTTGGAACTGGTAAATCAATAAAATACGTGTGTAAAGATGGTCCCGTGTTTACACTTTGGGACGCTATGAACACAAAGGGAATGATCTAAGATGAGTAAACCAAAACTAGGTATATTCAGCCTAACCGGATGCGCGGGAGACCAACTTCAGATACTTAACATGGAGGATGACCTCCTTGAACTATTGAGTAATTTTGTTATCGTTGACTTCCAGGAGGGAAGTAGCTATAAGGAGTTGGGACCCGTTGACATAGCTCTCGTTGAGGGCTCTGTCTCAACAGAGCACGACAAACAGAAATTGATGGAGATCAGAGAGCGCTCCAAGGTCATTATAGCTTTTGGTAACTGCGCCATCGAGGGCTGCATACAGGCCATGAGAAACAAAGACTCAACTCTTGCAGAGAAGCTTAAGGACGTTTACGGTGTTGAGCTAGATTATTTCGACGCGGTTACTGCGAAACCCATCAAAGAATATGTTAAAGTTGACTTGGAAATACCTGGATGTCCCGTCGAGAAGACTGAGACATTGAAGGCTATTACATCGTTGCTTCTCGGAGATTTACCAAATAGGTATACCTATCCAGTATGCGTAGAATGCAAGATCAATGAATATCCTTGTGTTATCACCGAAGCAGGTAAACCCTGTCTCGGACCTATAATCAAGGCTGGCTGTAATGCTAGGTGCCCCGGATTAGGGCTTGACTGCATAGGCTGTCGAGGTCCGGTGGAGGGAGTTGGAAACTTCGCAGCTGAGTACAAGATGCTGCTAGATTCTGGATACAGCAAGGAGGATATCATTAATAGGCTCAAACTGTTCAGCGGGGAGATTTCCTCTGATTTCTTAGGAGGCAAGAGCAATGAGTAAACAGATTAGGATCGATGAACTGACGCGGGTCGAGGGGCACGGTGGAATCGAGGTAACCTTAGATGGTTCTAAAGTAATGGATGTAAAATTCAACGTCTTTGAGGGACCAAGGTTCTTCGAGCATGCTATCAAGGGAATCTACTACGATAAGATACCGGATATAACGAGGAGAATATGTGCCATCTGCACCGCGAGCCACAGTCTCGCAAGCATAGGTGCAATAGAGAATGCCTTCAAGGTGAAGTCAACTCCTCAGACTCATAAACTCAGGGACTTACTGATCCATGGAGAAGCCATAGAAAGCCACGCATTACATGTTTTCATGCTTGCTTTGCCAGACTTTTTAGGATTCCCTGACGCGATTCATATGAGTACTCAGCACTTGGATGCAGTGAAGGCTGCCCTTGAACTCAAGAAAACGGGTAATATGATTCACATCGAGCTGAGTGGTAGGGAAATTCATGGTATGAATGAACGCGTAGGTGGGTTCTCAAAAGTCCCCTCTGAGGACGCGTTACTTCGAATCAAGAAACAGTTGATCAATGTACAACCTACGACTGTGCTTGCGGTACAGCTTCTCAGCGGTTTTACTTTGCCCGATTATAATGAGTCAGAGAATACATTGCATGCTCTAGACTCAGGTGAAAACTTCGGCTACTTGGGAGATCATGTATTTACATCTGATGGACACAGGGTGGCTGAAGACCAGTATAGGAAGCTTACAAATGAGACCGTGGTTAGGCATAGTTATGCCAAGATTTCCACGTATAATGGTAAGTCTTTCATGGTGGGTGCGCTGCCACGGATTTATTTCAATCATAAAAAACTGGTTGGGACCGCGGCTGAACTGTATAAAGAGCATTCGCACCTCTTGAACATAAGGAATAGTATCAGTAACAATCTCGCCCAATCAATAGAGCTTGTACACGATGTTGAGCATTCAGTTCGTATAATAGACTCACTGATTGCAGATGGGCTCCGAAACGAGGGTTTGGTTGACTTTGACGTTTTCGAGTCAAGAGGAATCAACGCTGTTGAGGCTCCTAGGGGATTACTGTACCACGATTACTCTTTCGATAACGATGGTAGAATAACTGCTTCCAACATCATAACTCCCACAGCTCAGAATGTGGCAAATATCGAAAAAGATGTTAGGGTGATAGCTCAAAATCTAGCAGGTAAACCCGATGAGGAGATCAAGAAGGCTATCGAAATTATGGTCCGTGCATACGATCCATGTATCAGCTGCAGTGTCCACCTGATTCAGCTCAAATAAACTCCTCCACACCCCTATTATTCTTTCATTCAAAGAATTCTGAGAACCTTCAGCCTTAGTGTCCTATTTCCTTGGGTAACCATACACATCTAAGAAAATGAGACTAATTGAAGAGCATTAAAATATACTCACGTATCTATGGAGTCTATGCCCTGCGTCGATCTAGTGCTGCTGCATGCCCCAAGCGTCTATGATTTTCGTAAACGACCTACAATGTATGGCCCAATCAGTGATGTTGTTCCATCGACCCCTGTCTTTGAGATGTATCCCTTGGGCTTTGTAAGCATGGTGGGGTACCTTGAACAGAACGGGTACAAGGCGAGGATTGTTAATCTAGCCGTCAAGATGCTCAAGAACCCAAAGTTTGATGTGGAGCAATTCATCAAAAGACTCGACGCAAAAGTCTTCGGCTTTGATCTGCACTGGTTACCCCACGCAGCTGGGAGCCTTGATCTCGCTGAGATCGTCAAGAAACATCACCCCGATGCCCCAATTCTTCTCGGCGGTTTATCTGCCACCTATTTCCATGAAGAGATTATCGAATATTTCCCTCAGATTGATTACATCCTCAGGGGTGATACAACCGAGAAGCCGCTTCTAGACTTGATGAACCACATATCGGCGGGTAAAGAACCCGAAAACGTTGAGAACCTTACATGGCGAACGAAGGATGGCAGAAAGCGGATAAACCCCATGACTTTTGTGCCCACCGAGATGGATGACCTATGGATCGACTACGGTGAGGTCATCAAACTTGTTCTCCGTCACAGGGACTTGGAGAGCACATTGCCCTACGAGAGCTTTATGAGTTACCCATTTACCGCTGTCTTGACCTGTAAGGGCTGTGCATACAACTGTATAACCTGCGGTGGAAGCTGTTACGCCTTCAAGAACTCATTCAACAGAGACGGACCAGCCCATAAATCAGCAGAGAAACTCGTCGAGGAGATAAATGTCATCAGCGAATACTTCAAGGCGCCAATCTTCCTTATCGGAGACCTCAGGCAGGGTGGACGCAAGTGGGCTGAACAGGTGCTTGATGGGATTAAGCAGTCCGGACTGGATAACACCCTCACCTATGAGATATTCGATATGGTGCCCATGGATTGGATGAAGAAGCTCGCGGGTAGCACCGATAACTGGACCCTTGAGATCAGCCCCGAGAGCCATGATGATAAGATAAGGAAGATAATGGGAAAACCATACACCACTGCCCAGATGGAGGACACCATAAGAAACGCTCTTGATCATGGGACGACAAAGATCGATCTCTACTTCATGGTGGGGTTATCAGGTCAGACCAGTGAATCAGCGCTGGAGAGCATCGACTACACCAGACACCTATACGAGAAGATGGATAATAACAAGAAAATATTCTCATTCACCTCCCCAATGGCGCCGTTTCTTGACCCGGGTAGCATGATCTATGAAAATCCATCCAAGTATGGGTTTACACGGCTCTATTCGACTCTGCGTGAACACAAGCAGGCGCTCTATCAGCCTAGTTGGAAGCTGTATCTGAGCTATCACACCGACTGGATGACCCGTGATCAGGTAGCCGAAACAACATATGAGGCAATGATCAGGCTGAATCAACTCAAGATGGATGTCGGCATTACCACTCAGCTTCACGGCGAGAAAGTCAACTATGGGTTGAATATGGCTAGAGACATCATGCGCAGGATCGATGGGATAATAGAGTCAACAAGTGACCAGGATATACGGCAGATGAAATATGATGCATTAAAGCTTGAGATAGATGAGGCGAAGAAATCAACGATCTTAGCCAAACGCGAGCTCAAGATGCCGGGGTTGGCGGGTATTCGTGTTAAAGGCGCAGTCAGCTATCTCTTCAAATATCTTGGCTTGAGTTAACCGTAGAGCTGTTTCTCCACTTTTTTCAGTGCAGTGATCCCTTTCACCTCATATTCTTGGAGAGGAAGTTTCACAAGCAATGTATCACTGTATTTCTCATCGAGAATATTCACATAACCTGCTTGAACCTGACGCCTCTTATCGAGAAACTCGGCCTCACCTTGAACAGACTCCGGTATCAGGTTATTTACAATGACGCCGCCAATGTGGATACCGAATTTCTCAAAATCCATTTTTATGCGCTCAGTCTGGGATACCCCCAGTCCCTCCGGTATGGTAACCAGAAACGCAGTTGTGTTCTCAGATCTAACCATCTCAAGCACTTTTTTTGCCAAATACTCCCACTCACGAATAATCCGCAACGGGTCTCTCTTCTCGCGCCCAGTGAGGTTTTCCAGAGTCTCCTTGAGCCTAATATAGAGCTTTGCAGCGTCCCGCATATGAGTGTAAAAAGTCTCCTGAATATGAAGCAGTGAAAGCGTGCCACCCGCTGGCGCAGTGTCCCATACAATCACATCATATGTATTGCTTGTATAGAGTTCATAGACGTAGCTGAGGGCGAACTCCTCATCGATCCCCGGCGCACCAGCAATGTAATCCAGTATCTCTCTACCCACGGGGAGGAAAGATGAGATAACCTCATACACTTCATCACCAAACTTCGCCATCCACATCTCAAGAACTCTAGTATAATCAAGTTCAACCGCCTCAAGGTTATCTACCTCAGATATTGGGGTGATCTCACCTTTCACATCCCGCTCAAGTATATCTGAGAGCGATGGCGAAGGATCCGTTGATATCAGCAGAGTCTTGTAGCCAAGCGCTGCATAATGAAACGCCGTAGCTGAGGCGCAGGTTGTTTTACCTACGCCACCTTTTCCACAGAACATAACGATTCTTGGAGTATCATTGATGTTGAGAGAGCCCATTTTCATAGTTCTATAACCGGTTAACCATGTTAAAAGAATTCATAAGCAGGTATCGGATCGTTGACCTGTGACAGTCTGGTACGAGGTCGAGGATGCACTTGAAAAGATAATCGCTGACTACGAGAAAGTCAATCACGTTATCTCCTTGTATCAGGATGATAGAAGCCGTTTAATCGGTTTGAACAAGGTCAGGCATATTCAGGGAACAGCGTTAGAGCTCGGGTCCGGGCCTGGAAATTACAGCAAGATGGTCTCTAGGTTCAATGAAGGTCCGCTGGTTTGTCTAGATTACTTATCAAAGATGCATATTGCCGCGCGGAAGAGAAACCATGATCTCGACCATCACTATATTCGGGGTGTCTTTGAGGCGTTACCCATAAGGGAGTCATCTATAGGTTTTGTTACCGCCGCGTATGCACTGCGTGACTCATTAGACAAGCCTCGGGCTATCAGGGAAGCATGCGGCACCCTACGAAAGGACGGGAAATTTCTACTGATAGATATAGGTAAACCTGATAACCCGTTTTTTCGGGGTTTTATGGGTGTATTCATGAAGTACGCTGTCCCAATTATCGGAGGAATGGTGGCTGGGTATGGTTACAATAATCCGTGGAGTAAACTGTATCTTACATATGCGAGACTTCCCCAGAATAATGTTCTTGTTTCGGTTATCGGTGATAATGTGCAGGTTGTGGATCGTATAGAAAAGATACTGGGGGCTTTGGTGATCATATTGGGAGTAAAACGGGTGAATTAATTGAAAAACACGTGTTTTTCGTGGGTTAGTTTTAATAATTTCCCTCGATGTACTTTGGTGAAAGAGTTCCATTAAGTTAGGAGCGTAATGAAATTAACGATTAAAGACAGAAATTATCAGCTAGAGTTCATCAACGAGACCCTGAAAGAACTTGACCTCACATACATCCACCCGCTCCTAGCATCCACAACAAAGTATGCAATTTCCACTGGCGGCAAAAGACTCAGACCCTTGATCTCTATTCTATGCACTGAGATGCTTGGCGGTGATTATCTTGAGACAAGAAACATGTTTCTAGCCTTGGAGCTGATCCACAATGCGACCCTTGTTCATGATGATATAATCGATGAAGATCTATATCGGAGGGGTGAACCATCCCTTTTCTCTGAGCATGGGATAAAGAAGGCTGTTTTGACTGGTGACGCTCTTTTAAGCATGGGTCTTATGCATGCATCGAAGACAGGAAAACCAGAGGTCGTTGGATGGCTGGCTGAGACCTCTCTCAAGATGGTACAGGGTATCACAGTTCAAAACCAGTACAAAAGGAGACTCATGTCCGTCGAAGAGTATCTTTACATGAATTATCTAAAAAGCGGAAGCCTATTTGAGGCAGCTGCAGCCCTTGGCGGTATAGCTGGCTCAGATAAGGCTGAGGATGTGAAGAATCTAGCTCAGTTTGGCAAATACTTTGGAAACGCATACCAGATCAGGGATGATATCATTGACAACTTCACCCCCAAGGGTAGCGATAATTCCCCAAACAACGACTTGTTGAACGGAGACCCCTCTCTTCTGTTAATTTACGCTGTTAACTCAGACCTGATACAGGAAGCGGATAAAGTCAAGTTATTATCCATCTATAGGGGTGAAACAACCGATCTGGATGTGGATTTTGTGCGTCGTGTCTATGAGGAAACTGGGGCTCTTCAGAAAGCTATAGACAAGATGGAGGAATTCGCATCCCTCGCCGGAGCTATATTGAAAATATACCCGGAATCTGATGCAAGAGACTCGCTCTATGAGTTGCTAGACCAGTATAATCACAATTTCACTAATAATCTAGAAACGTTATCATTCGAATTCATCAAAGTCCAATAAGCATGGAGCAACTGCAATGAATTACCCAGAAAACAACCAAAAATATGATGTAATAGTCGTCGGCGCAGGGCCTGCAGGCTCAAGCGCAGCCAAGGCTGCTGCCGAGAACGGGGCTAACGTACTACTTATTGAACGTGAGCTTGAGATAGGTGTTCCAGATAAATGCGGAGAGTTTGTACCTGCGCTTACGGAGATGAAGAAACTCGCCCCCGATGTACCTGATATAGAATCAATGTTCGACCCACCGCAGCACTGCATCGTTAATCATACAAAATACGTGAACTTCGTCTTCCCAAATGGAGTAGAATTCCCAGTTGATTTTAAGGGCGTGGTTGTTGAGCGCAAGTTATTTGATAAACACTTGGCTAATGAGGCTGGGCGCGCTGGAGCCCAGATACTGCCCTTCACTCAAGCGATCAAGCTTCTAGATGATGGCATTCGTGTTCGTACAGGTGGTGAAGTCTATGACCTCAAAGCTGATGTAGTAATCGGCGCCGATGGAGCCTACTCCTTGATAGCGCGAGAAGCAGGATTGCCAATATCAACTGATCCCCTTGATTATGGTGTGGGTTACCAGTTTGAGATGGTAAACGTGGACCATGACCCAGAATATGTTGACATGTATCTAGGGGAGGATATCGCACCAGGAACATACGCCTGGATAATCCCCAAGGGAAAAGACGTAGCAAACGTAGGAACAGGGGTGAGAGCCCCTTTCATGCAGAAAGGAATGAGCATCAGGGACTATCAGCGCAACCTCATCAAGAATCACCCCATCGCATCCAAGAAACTCAAGAACGCTGTACCCACCGCATTAAAGGCTGGAAACATACCTGTCGGTGGACCCATAGAGCGAACAACAACTGATCGCGTACTGGTTGTGGGTGATGCTGGTGGTCACACTATTCCCACTGTAGGCGGTGGTATTCCTTCGGGTATGATTATCGGTAAGATCGCTGGCCAGGTCGCCGCTGCACGAGTAGTGGATAGTAAGCCTCTATCTGATTTTGACGCTGCTTGGAAAGCGCAGATGGGAGATGTACTGTACACGAGTCTAAGGCTTAGAAAAATGAGTGACGTAGTGTTTAGGAGTAAGCGTATGATAGATGTGGTGACCAAGCTAGATTGGCTTACAAAGGACACTATATCCAAGTTCGTCTACTGCAAGATGGATGCGAAAATGAAACTAATAGAAAGAACATTACAATCTGGAGAAATCCAGAAACTATTAAAATAAAAAACATTGACAAAAATAATTAGTTTGTGCGTTATTTTCTTGTTTGCCTACGTGACAGGTGCGCGTCTTCGTTACCCTTGACTTGTCAGTCTAGGCATGACCGGGGGGCTGGTGATTAAATGATGAGCGCGCTATACACTAAGACTATTAGGGGAAAAGACTTTCCCGATTAACCATTTGCTCGGTCTTGGCTAGTTTGTAACCGTGTCGGACTGTTTCCTAGTAAAGTACTTTGAGCAGGTAAGAATCACGAGAGTCCATGTGGTAAGTATATTTATATGATCTAAAACTATATCCGAGGAATCTGAAAACAGAAGAAAACCAAATCTTCTTATAATTATTTATTGGTAGCTAATACAACTCTCAATAAAAGCGTGATTAAAAATGTCAGACTGTCGAAAAAATGAAAATAAAAATAACCATATTGATAACAATAAGAACACGTCAAATATTGGCAACAAGTCTCTAATCCTAATTTTCCTCTTAATTATCATTTGTTCGGTAGGATTTTCTAGACTGAACGCTATTCCTCAAGAAGACTACACCGGATCAGTTTTCTGTGGTAACTGCCATATTAATCAGTATGATGAATGGAATCAATCAGCACACTCTCAAGCATACAGTTCTCAAATATTTCAAGCTAATTGGCAAAAGTACTCGAACTCTGATGTTTGCTTGTCCTGTCATACAACAGGTTATGATCCAAGTTCCGGTAACTTCCAGTTTGAAAACGTAGGATGTGAATCATGCCATCATCCGGTTGGCGAAGAAACTATGAAAACTTCTTCAACTATCTGTAGTAGTTGTCACAGTGTAATTCACTTTCCAACACATCCAGATAGTATTGAAATTGAACACAGTCACGTTGGATTAGACTGTGCTAGTTGCCATGATTCAATGAGTCTCGAAATAAGAACAGAAGACCCTAATGACCTCTGTAAAGATTGCCATGGCTTAGATGCAATTGAACCAGTTGCTGAAAACCATGGACTTGGTTACGAGTGTTTGGACTGTCATACGATCACGAGTTTAGTAGATTTTGAAGACGAAAAACCCGAGACAACCGGACATACTTTCCCAGAGGGTTTTAACCCGGATTGCAGTTCTTGTCATGACATATCACTAGATGCTCATAATGTGTGGGGAACAACAACAGATAACTGCATAATATGTCACGACAGCGCATCCATACCAATGCTACACCTATTAAATGACACAGACGTAGCCATAAGTGAATCTTCAATACTTTGCGCACAATGTCACAACGATGTTTATTCTGAGTGGTTACTCGGGATTCATATAAACAACCATGAGGAAAAGACTTGCATAGACTGTCATGACCCCCATAGTCCCTACATAATTATTAATAAAACACTTCCACCAGTTTCTACAATAGCGGGTGTAAATGAAATACCGGACCCCATCGTCCCCCCCGCATTCTTCTTTATAGCATTTATAGGCGCACTTTGTGCCGCTTTTTACGCATTTGTAGTCAGGAGGACATAAAAATGAAGGAATCAATAAATAGACGAGAATTTTTAAAAACCCTTGGTGTTGGTAGCGTTTATGTTTTAGCTAGAAGTGTTTTACCCCTAGGCTCAGTTGAGTCTATTCTTAAAGTAAGTCAATTCCCAGAACCCTCGGGCTCGGGGAAAAGATGGGGTATGGTAATTGATGTGGGTGCCTGTATCGGGTGTAGACAGTGTATCTATGCATGTAAAGCTGAAAATAATATCCCAGACTCGCCATCGCCGATGCAATGGATCGAGACCTTTGAAATGGAACAAAATGAACCAATAACTCGTCTAGCTAGCGTACCTCCTAGCAAATCAAAGACAAGCTACATTGACAGTCCCACTCCGGGAAAATGGTACCTGCCAACACAGTGTTTACATTGTGATGACCCGCCATGTGTCAAACTTTGTCCAACTGGTGCCACTTTCAAAAGTGAAGATGGTATCGTTGAGATGGACTATGATAAATGCATTGGATGTAGACAGTGTATGGCTGCTTGTCCATATAATGCAAGAAGCTTCAACTGGGGTAAACCAGAGGTACCTGAAGAAGATATCAACCCACTTGTTCCTGTAAGGCCCATTGGTGTGGTTGAAAAATGCACGTTCTGTCAACACAGAGTTAGGGCAGGAAGGCTCCCTGCATGCGTTGAGGCGTGTCCTGTGGGAGCTCGAATCTTTGGAGACCTGAATGATCCGGAAAGTCCACCTTCGAGGCTGCTCGATAAATACATCAGTACAGTGCTCTTGGAGGAAATGAGTACTCACCCAAATTTACTGTATATAACAAGTGGTAAAAAGTGGCTTGAGACGGAGGAGGGTTAATTATGGAAAATCACGTTGATAAAATCCTTGACTCCATGGAGAAAGCAGGGCGAGGCTTCTATGCGACAGTTGGAATCTTCGGTATGGTTGTTCTCTGGGGTGCATACGCTTGGTACACTCAGTTTACTGTTGGAATGCAGACTACAGGGCTCAATAACACAGTAATGTGGGGCTTATACATCGCTACCTTCATGTTCATGATAGGCGTCGCCCATGCAGGCATAATCATTTCCACAACTATACGGGTATTCAAGATTGAGAAATTCAAATCAATAGCCAGAATCGCAGAAGGTATGACTTTGGTTGGGTTAGCTATGGCTGTATTATCAGTTATTGCTGATATTGGCAGACCAGACCGTATCCTAGTCCTGTTCTTTAATCTGAGACTTGGCTCACCTCTTGCCTGGGACCTGATTATCTTATCCCTATACTTCGCTTTCAGTGCTTTCTACATCATAGTTTCTACGAAACATGATATTGGTTTGATCTCTGAACGGTTCAAGGTTCGAGGCGTCATTTACAGAATTCTAGGTAGAATACAAGACGCAATAACTCCAAAAGATCACCAAAAATACGAAAAAATGCTGCATAATGTAGCTCTAGTACTACTCCCCTTCCCACTACTTGACTCTGGGATGGTTGTTGCATTCATTTTCAGCCTACTTGGAGCCCGTCCAGCTCTCAATGTACCCTATATTGGAGCATATTTCTTAACAATGGCAATAGTAACAGGGATTGCAGCGATAGTAATCGTGTCTATGATCCTCATTAAAGTGTATCAGTGGGAGGAAATTATTTCTGAAGATGTAATTTTGGGACTAGGAAACTACCTGAAGGTAGGAATTATACTAGTTCTCTACCTAATTTTCAACCAGCACTTTACATTCCAATATGTAGCTAAATCAGCAACCCTTGTAGTGTCCAATATGGTTCTATACGGGTCATATGCACCCATATTCTGGAGCATGATCATAGCTGGATTCCTAATACCGATAATTATCCTAGTTGTTCCAAGCAGAAAAAAGGTACACGTGTTGATTGCATCCACCCTGTCCACGCTGGGATTGTGGATCAACTGTGTACTCATCGTGGTTCCAGCCCTATCCTTCCCAAATATGCCCTTCAATTGGGGCAGCTATACACCAACATGGGTAGAGTGGTCAATACTTTCATGTATAGTATCCTTAGGAGTCATCCTCTACGCGGTACTCACTAAGCTATTACCCATGGTAGAGCTAGAATAAACACCCAATTTTTTAAACCATTTTTTCCCTAAAAAATATCAAAATCGGAAAAACTTCGATCTGATTTCCATTCAAATATTCTACGCTTTTACGCGATAATGAAGATTATTTAGAAATATATGTAATAGATGACGCTAAGTAGTTCTCCTAATGTAAGAAGCACCCCAAAATGAAGTGCTAACTGGGCGGTTTGCTGATCCGATGTTAGCGGTATTTTAATACTAAACTCTTTCACTATTTTCACGGCTTCTGTTATTGATATGAAAGAGATCAATGCAAAAGGAGAAAACACCCTTATTCCAACCAAGATTATCGTTGTGATATAGGTTGCAACGAGTAAAGCCTTGTAGTATTGCATGCCTGTAGATTCCTGAACATCAGTAACAACTGTGGATATACCCACCTTTGCATCATAGTCCTTGTCTCGAATATTATTGGCTAACAAAACCAATGCCACTAAAAGTCCGATGGGTACTGAAGCATACATCGGATTCCATGAGAATACTCCTGTTATCGCGTAGAAAGCTCCACCTACCATCAGTGGACCATAGGCTAGAAAGACGCTTATCTCTCCAACAGAGTGATGCTTGAGCTTTATTGGATCTGCAGTATAGAATACACCAAATAGTACTCCCAGTATGCTGAATACCATTACCGGGTAGCCTTGAAGCCATGTGAGGTAAAGGCTTATGCCTAGTCCAATCACGTATAGTGAAAAAACCACTAACTTGTACGTCTTTTTATCAACCTCTCCAAATAACAAGGGATGTGGTCTATACTCTGCTGTAGGCGCGTTCTCATCTACCCCATGTTTTACATCATACCAGTCGTTAGCCATGTTGGCAGCAATATGAGCGATCAGTAGACCGATCATCGTCAGTATGAATAGGAAGATGTTGAAGCTACCATAAGTATAAGCCATGATGCCTGCGAGGCATGTTGCGACAAATGTCATTACTAGTGACCATGGGCGGGTTGCGATGAACCATGTTTCGAGCGACATATCGATAAGATGCCAATTGTTGAATATATGTTTCATTATTTAAGTGGAAGAAACACAAATATCAACTCAGTCCATACGATGTGAGAAAAGCATACGATCCAGATCGAATCTGTCTTCTCATATATTATGCCCCATATTAATCCGGCTATTAAAGCAGCGGCCACGAGAGACATATTAAAGGTTGGCAGATGAATTGATGCATATATCAGAGAAGTAACTATAACCCCGTTTCTCCCCCTACTCGCGACCATGTTCTTTTGTATGTATCCTCTCCAGAAGTATTCCTCACAGAAACTGGTTATAACGAGAAATATCACGGGTACTACTAATGAAACCTCATCTCTGAATGTATAGACGTTTAACGCCCCTCCCTCGACAAAGGGCCTAAATATGTTGAAACCTAGGAAAAACAGGGCGTATAGGAGCACGCCAGAAATAACGCCCCATATGATCTCTTTTGCACTTACGTTTGTATTCTGGACTCTGTTTATTCCTATACCATACGCATATATCGCTAATAGTATCGAAGCCAGGGTCACTCTATACCAGAAACTGGTCATGAAATCTGTGAGGAAAACAAAATACCACAAAATGAAAGCAAGAGCTATCCCGATGAAAACCCTAGTCTTTGTAGCATCTCTCAAATTTATCGTCTCTAAGATGTCACGGTGTTCTTTGAATGCTTCTCTAAGAAACCTTACTCTGTAAAGTGGGGAGCCTGTACAAGTATACTGTGACGATTATTGCGATAATGTATAGAAAAGCAATGAGGTACATGTTCTTGATGTAGAAGTAAACCGATGCAGATATTGTAAGCCACATCATGACAATAGCTTTGATCTTCGTGGATTTGGTTATGCCTCTTCCTTGTTGATAGTTTTCGATGGTTGGTCCGAATCTCTCATTTGATATTACCCATTCATAGATCTTTGATGAGCTCCTGAAAAAACACCAAGCAGATAATAATATGAATGGCGTGGTGGGCAAGACTGGGAGAAATATTCCGAGAACTCCTGCTGCGAGTGAAATGGCTCCTACGAATAGGTAGATTCCCTTCTTTAAAGATGATGCTAATGTATTCTTCTCAGTTTTCTGCATTTTATCGTCTCATTTTGGGGATCTAAGTTGACTCGTTGTACACTGGCTTTTTGTCAGTACAATTGGATATAAATTATACCAATTTAGCAACAAATAAAAGTATTTTTTACAGAATGCGCAATAAGAAAACGGAGAAAATTAGAGCTCGAGGGAGAACTTGGGATCAACTTTAACCAGTTCAGTGGCTACCTCGACTATTAACTCATGCACGCCCTCAATTTGTTTGATTTCCCCCATCAATTGGTTCAGATGTGAGATATCTCTTGCATTAACCACGGAAACCATATCATATTGACCAGTGGTCCTGAAAAGGTGTCTTAACTCCTTGAAGCTCGCAAGTTTTGGTGATATTTCTTTGATCATCTGTGGGTTTAACTTGATCATCATGATTGCTGTGATGGTTAATCCAACCATTCTTGGATTGATGAGCGCGATATAGTTCGTAATGATTCCTCTTTTCTCTAGGCGTTCAATCCTGTACCGTACCGTTGACTCCGCGATATCCAACTGGTTTCCTATCTGGGTGAAGTTGAGTTTACAGTTTTCCTGTAGGACCTCTAATAGCTTGATATCGATTTCATCCAAGTTTGGCTCTGGCATGGTATTCCCTTAGAGATAGTAATGTTGATTGAGCTTACAAAAGTTTCCATACTGAAACCAATCGACTAGTTTTTTTCAGTTTGATAAATCATCCTTAATTTATTGACTAATTGTAAGTTATTCTAATGTAATATTTTACATTTTGTCCATTTGGAAGATAACCATATATGCATCTTTGCACTCTTTTATCTTAGTGTTCAGGTAAATACTGGACCAAAACTGGTCGGGTGAATAAGATGTGTCTAGGTGATAACATAGGTAAGTATATTACTAGAGGCTATCTTTCTGTTTCTCCCTCCGATACCCTCGAAACAGTGGCCAAACTCATGGTTGATACAGGAAACGATTATGCAGTCGTGATGGAGGACGGCGAGCTCAGAGGATTGGTTTCTGCTGATGAGATTATTCAGGAGGTTATGTCTTCTGTAGTCTCTAGGATATCTGTTGATGATATTCCAGCTGAGTTTCATCAAATGCTCCTCTCTGAACTGATGAACAACCCAAGAACCGTCAACTTCATGGAGTCATGTGGTTTCAAAAACTCTAATCTGGCAATAAGCATCGGAGAGTCAAATACCGTTGAAGAGGCTATACAGCTTCTTGCAAGTAATTCTCTGAAACAAGTAATGGTGTTGAATAATGATGGGTTGGTGGGTATTCTCAAAAACACTGATCTATTAAAAGCGATTACAGAGTTAGCCAATTAACTTTTTTTTAGTATTTATTGTCGTTTCGACTCGGAATTCAAAGGGATACTTCGATTCAATGACTATGCTAAGATTAAGTCCACATCTTTGAGAAATTTGCAGAATCCAACTCTATGCGAAATCTGTGCAAAGTGTGACTTTGATGGTCGGGGACCATCAATCGCCGTTGAGGAGAATAGCACCGTCGCTGACGCTATTCACGTAATGGCATCAAGTGGGATGAGCACATTGCTTGTTAAGCGCGGAAAAGATGATCCAAGTGTCTTGACCGATCACGATGTGATCAAGATCATAAAGATATAGGCTCATTTTTTATACACTTGTTCCAACCAGCATCACTATCGCCTGAGTATCACCTGTGTTGAATAATCGTCCATGGTCATCATCCTGCCAGATTACCTGATATTGACATGATTCTCCGTGGATGTCGATGAGGGGCTTTTTCTTTATTGAGACGATGTTTTCTATATACATAGTATCAAGGTGTTCTTGTCTGTGCTAATGTTTTCCCGTTTAAGGCTGGTTAGTTGACTGGTTCAGCTGGTCCCCAGTAGTGGGAAAAAACTTCTCTACACCATTCATGGACCCTTGGATCTTTTGATGTGAATCCTCTGTAATCAAACACGTTTTTTTCCATGGGGAAAGCGAGGATCGCGACTTCTTTCTCATTCATCGCGATAAAGACGTTTGCTTCGGAGCTGGTTCGCACCTCAAATCTCCCGCTTAGTCTTGCGTCTCTTAGAACTATTCCCGGTCCAGGCCAACTTGGTGGGTATTGAAAGTGTTTTGTCTGCATCAGCCTGAAGCTTACTCCTCTCTCGGTTGCCTCTTCTAGCTTGGGTAAGGACATCATGTTGTATCTGTCTGTCAGTCTCCAGATGTACTCGTTTGCTTCCGTTATTATTCGTTCAATGTTGGCGAATGTAACCATCACATCTGTTACAAGTCGAGATTCACTGAGGTCGTTTAGGCATGATGTAAATCTATCCTGTAGTTCTCCTACCCCGTGGTCTGTGAAATATTCTCTATTTGATGTGACAAACAGGGTGCCTGATATCTGGTTTAGGATTAGATCCCCGTACTCTGTGATCTTGTATTCACCTGAGACGGTTTTAACGATAAGATTAGTCTCTGCTAGCCTCGTGAGGTGTCTGCTCGCTTCCTGAGTGGTGATTGAGATGTGTTTTGCTATGTTTGTTACGTTGTAGTTTTCTAATCTGAGTGCCTGAAGTATTTTGTACCGATCTTGGTTTGATAACTCGAATAGGATATCGTGGAAGTGATCGGTATCCGACATATTAGATTGATGACTTTTTAGTGATAAATAAAATATTGGAAAGGCTATTTCCAGTTTCCTAGAGCCTTTCGGATATCCATTATCTTGCCCAGATGGTATGCGTTGTGCTCGATAATGACGACCAGTTCACGGAGATATGTGTACTCATCAGAACCCGGTATTATCTCTAAGAGGTCGATTTCTCTGTCATTGGCAAGTTTGACTGCCTTCTCTAGGTCGCTGAAGAAGCCGTCGA
>CAYUTB010000004.1:0-1458 GCA_964447425.1 uncultured Candidatus Bathyarchaeia archaeon | reverse complement strand
TTCACTGATTCATGGGTCTGCATAATTTTATTCAATAGAACTGCAGTATAGTTGTTATGAATTACTCCAAAGAAACCATTGACTTCACCGAGGACATCAAGGCTAGGGCGATTCGTTATGGTTTCAATTTTGTGGGCATAGTCTCCGCAGAGACGTATGATGCGTATCCGGGGCATTTTATCGGTCACAGGGATTACCAGTGCAACACCAAGAAGACGGGTGACTATATGGAGGGTGCTAGGAGTCTCATTATTCTCGGGGTTCAGGTTTGGGATGATCTCTTTGACATGGTGGTTAGAGTTGGTGATCACTTGGAGTACCCTGATGAGTGGCGTGGCAGGTACTATGCTAGGCGCATGATGAGGCACCTGAATAAGCTTGGCTACAGGACAGAGCTGGAGCCTGATCTGTTATCAAAGAAACGGATGGCACAGATGTCTGGCATAGGTGCCTTTGGTAAGCAGAGCCTAATCGTTCACCCTGAGTATGGTCCATGGATTCGGCTGAGAAGCATCCTTACTGACGCTGAGCTGGTCCCCACCGAGCCCTTTACAGATGACCTGTGCGGTGACTGTGTGAAGTGCCTAGAGTCATGCCCAGTGGGCGCCCTGACTCCTTACAAGGTTGACCCCAACAAGTGTTTACTGGGACTAACATGGGAAAAACGACTATCCGACGAGCTTCATGAAATATATCTGGAGCATAACCCGATGCTCACAGAGAATACATGGAAGATGTGTAATACCTGTCAGCAAGCCTGCCCCATCGGGAGAGAAAAACGCCACCAGTATTACGGCAGAACCCCTGAACTAGCGTAGTCTCAGTCCATTTATCGATTCTTCTAGGTTTTTTCTTGCCTGTTTTTCGTATCTTTCTCGGATGCATCTTGTTTGATATATTGGGTTTCTCGATAGGAATCCTTGCAGTATCTTGGATCGTCCTTCTCGATATTTTTCAACGGGGACCCAGTTGTACTCTTCTCTTATCTGCTCCTCGTAGAGGTTGAATTCTTCCTCTGGTTTTCCAAGTATTGCGAGGTCTATGTCTAGGAGAATGATTGTATCACGATCAAGAGCTTGATGATGTTTTGTAGCCATTATCATGGAACGGGTTTTCTCTATGAATATTTCATCGACGCCATACTTTCTTAGCGTCTCTGCAGCGTACTCGGCGCTCTTCTCCTCATTATCGGTTCTCCGGGGATCGTACTCTATGTCGTGGAACCAGATCGCTGTCTCGATGAGTGTGAGGTTATCGGCACAGCGTTTGAAATGCTCAAGCAGTTGCAGGCATTCAATGACATGATTTAGGTTATGGTAGTGCCTCTGGGGTTCGCTGTATTTCTTCAATATCTCATAGAATACTTTCTCATAACTACCATTTGCACCAATCTCCTTCCACAGCTCCCGGAAGCTGGTTTCAAGCTGATCCATGAGACTCATTTCTCCTGCTATTCGA
>CAYUTB010000003.1:32075-54138 GCA_964447425.1 uncultured Candidatus Bathyarchaeia archaeon | reverse complement strand
TAAGTTGATGCCCTGTGAGGGTGATTGCACAGACTTTGGGTGGGAGATCTATCCAGAGGGCATCAGGGAGGTCATCAACTGGGCGTACAAACGGTACAGGAGGCCTATCTACATCACCGAGAACGGGATAGCCGACGAAAAAGGAGATACAAGAAACAGATACCTGTTAACCCATATAGAGAAACTTCATCAAGCCATCTTCGAAGATGGGGTTCCTCTCAGAGGTTATTACCATTGGACGTTTATGGATAATTTCGAGTGGAGCGACGGCTTCAAAATCCATTTCGGGTTATATAGGGTGGATAAAGATACCAAGAAGCGTACACCCACGAAGACCGTTGAGATCTACAGGAAGATAGCTTCAACGAACTCGAAGGGGTAGGGGCGAGGGGTCAACACGTTCCAACCGAAACCAGCCTTATTTTATAAAAAGGCTCAGCATTACGGCTTCGTTTTAAGCCTGTTCAAGGTAAAAAACGGGTATGGTAACGATGTTTAGCCGATATTTATGTGACGTTTAGATGAATTATAGCAATTAAACATCAATGTAATTGAATAGTTATACAGTAGAAAACCGCGTAGACGAGTAAAATATGCTTAGAAATGGAGCTTACCGAATCTCCATCTCGATGTAGACTTCGTTAGGGACACGAATCCTCATGATACTGCGCATCACACGGTCACGAGCATCGATCTCGATCAACCGTTTGTGGACACGCATCTCGTACCTATCCCAGGTATCGCTGCCATCGCCGCAAGGAGTCCGTCGGGTAGGCACTACGAGTTTCTTCGTGGGTAGTGGAATCGGTCCAACTAGTTTAACGCCTATCCTCTTAGCAATATCCTTGATCTCGTCGCAAACGTTTTCGAGCTTCTCTGTATCAGTGCTTGTTAGCTTGATCCTTGCACGTCTAGCCATGTTATTCCCCGTTGTTACCTGAGAGTTAGAACTTAAATGTTTCTTAAAAAAGGTTGGGAGTGGTTTACTCCTCGATCTCTATGACGACACCGGCACCGATAGTGGTACCCATGTCACGCAGAGCGAATCGGCCTAACTGCGGGAAGTCCTTAAAGGTCTCCATAGCGACGGGCATCAGTGGCACGAAGCGAACGACAGCCGCCTCACCTGTCCTCAAATACGCTGGGTTTTCTTCAACTACTTGGCCAGTTCTCGGGTCTAGCTTCTGGAGTAGTTTATCGAAATGGACAGCCATCTGTGCAGTGTGCAGGTGCAACACGGGTGTGTATCCCTCACCGATCGCCGTTGGGTGATTGATGATGAATATCCTGCCCTTGAACGCCTTTGCAACACGGCATGGATTGTTTAGATGGCCTGCGACCTCTCCACGCTTGAGCTTGTCCTTGGGGACGCCCTTTACGTTGAAGCCGATGTTATCGCCTGGACCAGCCTTATCGATCTTTGTGTAGTGAGTCTCGATGCTATTGACCTTGCCCTTCTCGCCGCTTGGCATGAAGATAATGTCGTCGCCTGGCTTCAGCTCACCTGTCTCGACCTTGCCTACTGGTGTGGTTCCGACGCCTCTGATGGTGTAGATCTCCTGCACAGGGATTCTGAGTGGCTTGTCAGTGGGCTTTGGTGGTAACTGGAACTCGTCGAGTGCCTCAAGAAGAGTAGAACCCTTATACCAGGGCATATTCTCGCTCTTCTTTACCAGGTTATCTCCTGTCCAGCCGCTTGTGGGTACGAAGTTGATCTTGGTTGGGTCATAGCCGACCATTTTTAGCAGTCTGCTTACGCCGTCTTTTACTTCTTCATATCTCTCCTGACTCCAGTTTACGCTGGCGTCGTCCATCTTGTTGACAGCGACGACCATTTGGTTAACACCAAGGGTCTTGGCCAAGAAAGCGTGCTCACGGGTCTGGCCGCCTGGGTTAGTTCCTGCCTCGTATTCTCCCTTCTTCGCAGAGATCATGAGGATGGCTCCGTCTGCCTGACTTGCACCAGTTACCATGTTCTTGACGAAGTCCCTGTGTCCAGGGCTGTCAATGATGGTGAAGACATTCTTCTTTGTCTCCAACTCGTAGAACGCGAGGTCAATGGTTACGCCTCTCTCTCGCTCTTCTTTGAGCCTGTCTAGGACCCAAGCGTATTTGAAGGACTCTTTACCGATGGCTTTTGCTTCTGCTTCAATGTCCTTGATCTGTTTATCTGGAATGGCCCCTGCATCGTAGAATAGGTGTCCAACACTTGTGGACTTGCCGTGGTCTACGTGGCCGATAATGATCAGGTTAATGTGAGGTTTATCCCTCTTGCTCATTTCTGAATTCTCCTACACCATCAACCTATATGCAGAATAAAAATGTTAAGGTAGTAGTAAATACTAAGTCCCACAGGCACCGGAAGCGATTCTATTAAATTTTCAAGTATAGATGAAACCATAAATTCGTAACATTTAATATGCTTGCCTGTATCGTGTGGTTGGAGAATCAAATGGCAAACGGATTGTACACCGCTCGCAGGAACCGCAACGAGAGAAAACATATGCGGTACAAGAGCAAGGACTACGTACTACGGCTAAAGAGGAGGACAGAGAAGAAAGACCTCCTAGAAGGCGCCCCAATGGGCAGAGGTATCGTGCTTCAGAAGGTCGGTATAGAGAGCAAGCAGCCAAACAGCGCTATCAGGAAATGCGTGAGGGTGCAACTCATCAAGAACGGTAAACTAGCAACAGCCTTCCTACCCGGGGACGGCGCACTGAACCACGTCGATGAGCACGATGAGGTAACCATCGAGGGCATCCATGGACCACGTAGTAGGTCAATGGGAGACATTCCTGGTGTCAGATATAAGGTGAACGCGGTAAACGGTACACCTTTGAAGCTCCTGGTTCTGGGTAAGGTCCAGAAATCGATGCGATAAGCATCAAAAAATATTTTTAATGTGCTATTATTTTCTCACCTAGTCCACCAGTCTCTCGTATCTTGAACACTAGTGGAACGGTGAGCAACATCAACGCGGCGGCTAGGTAGAAACAGTTGTTCATACCATAATTAGTCATAATCGCTGCCATCAGGATTGGCCCGATGAAAGATCCTAGGTCAAAGAATGTTCTATAGGCTCCGATGGCTGCGCCTCTCTTACTTGGCTCAACTGCTTCAGCTGAGATCACTGGCCCCACTATCCAGATCGCGCCTGATGTGAATCCGATCAAGGATATTACAGCCGCGATAGGGATGAAGGTTGTGAAGAAACTCATCACCACGACAAGTATGGAGGTGGCTACGAGCCCGAATAGGAGCACTGGTTTTCTACCAATCTTGTCTGAGATGCTGCCCATGGTGAACATGGCGATGACGAAGCCGATGCTTCTTGCGCCCATCATGTAGCCTACGTTTGCTAAGCTAAAGCCAAGAGTCTCATTCGCGTATAGAGGCATCACAGTCATGATGAGTCCGGTGCTCATTATGAACTCCGCGAGTGTCGCGATGGCAATGATTATGAGGGTTTTGTTTCTCAAAACGCCGAGGACCTCTGATAGTTTCAAAGGCTCCTTTGTAGGCCCATGCACAGTCTCATTCCGGATATATGGTGGAATCACGAAAAGCAGCAGTGCTACCACGGTCAACGCTAGGGCGAATGTGAATCCACCCTGCCATCCGAGGGTTTCAACGATTATACCGCTTACGCCTGCACCGAAGATCTGACCTATGAACTCAATTCCCTGAAATATCCCCATGGCGCGTCCTCTTTTCTCTGAGTCAAAGAGGTTTACAATGAAGGTCATAGAGACCGCGAAGAAGAATGGTGCACCGAAGCCCAGAAGCGCCCTGACGAGTACGAGATGAATTGGATTCTTTACGAATACAAGCATTACACTTCCTATCACGGTTAGTAATAATCCAAATGCCATGGGTTTGTAGTATCCGAACTTGCTGCTGATGTAGCCGCTCGGTATCTCCAGCACAACTCTGCTGATCCAGTAACCTGATACCGCATAACCGATCCAAACACCGGTTGCCCCGATCTGCTTCGCAAATATTGATAGGATCGGGTTCGTGATCATGATACTGAACATAGATAGGAACGCGACTATGCAGAGAAGATAGAAGGTTGCACCATATTCTTTTATTGACATAATACCAGTACCGTGCTGGTACATTGTTTTAAAGTAATCGAAAAAAGCGGCAAGCCTTTTATTTGGGTACCCCTTTCAAAGTCACTACACACTCAAGACGTGGTCAAATGAGCGAAGACGAAATACAAGTAATAGACGAAGGAATCAAGCTCTACGGAGAATGGAGCTTTGAGGGCATCGAGATAAGAGACATCGGCCTCAAACGCTACATCAACCTTGACCCAGTCTACCTACCCCACAGTGGAGGCAGACACGAGGCACGAAAATTCAGGAAGAGTAATCTGAACATCGTGGAGCGCCTCATCAACAATCTGATGAAGCCGGGGTCAAGCGGCGGAGAGAAGAGCAGAATCAATAGCGCAGTGAAGACAGCACTAACAATCATCAGCCTAAAAACAGGCAGGAACCCAATCGAGGTTATCGTAAGAGCTGTTGAGAACAGCGCTCCAAACGAGGACACCACGAGGATAGGTTACGGTGGTGTGGTTTATCGTCTAGCTGTTGACTGTAGCCCACAGCGTAGGATCGACCTTGCGATGAGATATATCGTGAAAGGCATCAAGGAGCAGACCTTTGGTAACCGTAAGACTCTTGAGGAGATCATCGCGGACCAGCTTATCGGCGCTGCTAATAATGATAGCAACAACTTCGCGGTACGCCGCAAGCAAGAAGGCGAGCGAATCGCACTATCTTCACGATAGTTTTCTTAATATTTTTTAGATTAGGCTTCCAGCTGCGAAGCCGATTAACCCTATTACCATCAGGTATAGTATTCTGGTTTTTATACTTCGACTGGTTTTCCTGCTGGGGTCAGCGACTATCTGATAACTGCTAAGGATCAATCCGACATCCGTGATGACCACAAATGGAATGTACCAGTATGAGACGAGGTTGAGATACACAGGGACCACGGATGAGGCAACTGCGGCTATGAAAAACAATGTAGCCACATCAGCCGCCCTGCTTGCGCCATATACCACCGCGATTGTGTTTACGCCAGCGGATTTATCGCCCTGGATGTCAACGATGCCCTTGGTTACTTCACGGCCAGTGTTTGCGAGAAAAGCCAGTAGACTGAAGCTGAAAGACGCCCATATCTTACCCGATAATAATCCACCGTAGATAAAGGGAAGGGCGATACAGGAACTAACCATCAAATTACCGAGGAACCCCGTCTTCTTACCCCACATACTGTACATCATCATAACTACCCAGGCGAATAACGCGACACCGAAAGCGCCAAAGGATATCAGCCACGAGGAAGCTAACCCGATGAGACTGAGTGAAGCTGTAAAGACTAGGGCGCTGTAGGGGCTTATTCTGCCGCTTGGTATGGGCCTTTTGGGTTCGTTGATGGCGTCGATAGTCCGATCATAGTAGTCGTTGATGGCCATGGATGCCCCAGTGAGGGTGAAGCCCGTTAGGAAGGAGTATAGGAGAAGCATCCAGTTATCCAGTAGGTTGATGCCTCCTGTGATTACCGCGCCAACTATGATAGCGACTCCCACCATTACTGAGTTTATAGGCCTCATTATCTCAAGGTAATCAGATGGTTTTCCCATAGGCTATGCATTGGTTTCTGGATTAAAACTGTTTACCAATAGTTATTGTTATAGATATCTGAGACTAAATATGGTTGGGGTTGTCTTTGAAGATTGACGCGTTTAAGTTATCTCAGAATGGAAGCAGAGGAGTCGCTGATATCTACATAACGGTATTCCGAGCAGGTGACTTGGTTCACAGATGCAAGATCGATAGACGGACCCCCAGTAACACGAGCGGGTACCAGAGGCTTCCCAGTGAGAGACGGCTGAGCATGATAAGAGGTTCAGCTGTCAGATATCTTGTCCGTGAGCTTGGATATTTCCCCACATCAATACTGTTGAACGTGAGGGGAGAGGTTTCATTCAGTGAAAACAAGAGACAGGACTGGTTCAGCTACGGCACACTTGACACCAAGATCGATGATTTCTGGATAATAGATGGACAGCATCGAATAGAGGCACTAAAACGAGCCATCGCCCGCAACAGGGACTTCGAGAACTATCCTGTGATCACCAGCATTCTACGGCTCCCAGACCGTTTTGATGAAATGCTTCTTTTCTACATAGTAAATCGACGCCAGAGGGGAGTGAAAACAGATCTGGTTCACAGGCACCTGCAGAGGATGCTGCAGCAGAAAGGTGAGGACTGGCTGCTGGATTTGGAGGGAAAACGGGGGCTCACACAGGGTTATGCGATTGAGATCGTTGACATCCTGAACAAAGATCCTGTGAGTCCATGGTATGGACGCATCCGTGAGGTGGGGGAGGCTCGGCATATGGATCATGTGATCAAGGACAGCGATATGATGCCAACGATAACCGAGATTCTCAATGAGCATTACTTCAAGAACATGCCCATAAAGGAGATCGCCAACCTGCTGATAGAGTACTGGAACGCCCTCTACAACATCTACCCAGAGTGCTTCACTGACCCCGACGAGTTCTCGCTGCTGCACAGTCCCGGGATGCCCGCATTCCACAAGCTCTTCATAGATGTCTACGGGATAGCCATTCAGAGTGGACAAGTCTCAGAGGAGTCCATGTACAACGTATTGCTGAGGCTTCTCGCTGAGACCCCAGAGCACCCAGCCCCCGAGTTCAGAGTCGCTATCGAGCCTGATTTCTGGGGTATCCAATCAGGCCCCATCTACGGGGTATCCACGAGCCATCAAAACATACAGGATCTCTATGATAATCTTCAGGAAAAGATATGGATGGCGGGACGCTAAGCCCTCTCAATGGTTACCTTTTCCCCGTTTCTTACCTTCTTGAATACCTTGGGGTCTCCCGTTATCCTACCGAATACGTTCACGGCGCTTGCTGGTCGGATCTCATCGCCACGACTCATGGGTGTGGGTCCAAAGAAGATGCAGAAAGCGTTACCGGGTGGCCAATAAGCTAAGTCACCAAGCTCAACAACGGATTTCCCGTTTTCTGGATTAGCCTCAACGGGTATGCTGAAGTATACCTCGTCTCCCCAGAGGTTAGCATTACCTTTGATGGGCAGAGCCTCATAGATTGCCTTGGCGGTCCTAGGGTTTTCATCAGATAATACTGCATCGACGGGTCCAGTGGAAGAAGTGGTTATCTTTATCTTCATCGGGTAGTTTTCGAATTTTCTACCTCTTAAGGTTTTTACCTTAGTCGGTGTTATCTATGGGATTAAATGATGTCATTTAGGTGGGTAAAGAACAGAGCCATCTTTATCGCATTATTAGCTATTCTGGTGACGCAGTTTACGGTGCTCGTCTCAGCGGATATCAGTGGATCTGTGATAGACGCTGATGGAGCCCCCGTTGAGGCTATGATCCGAGTATTCGAGGAAAACAGGGAAATAGCTATTTTCAGGACTGGGAGTAACGGAGATTTTAACGTTGAGCTATCACCGGGACAATATACTCTGACGGTGTATGCCGATAACGCTGAGACCCCCGGATTCGATTATCTACCAGCGGTAATCGAGGTTGATGATGGCTTTAATGGCGAAATTGTTCTGGGTTTCGCCGCCACCTTGAGGTTTGAAGGAGATTTTCAGTACATAGACACAGAGAACCTGCCACTGAAGACGAGCTATATGGTTCAGGATGAGGCTGGAAACATAATAGAATCCAATGGATTCCATCTCGAATTCAGTGACAGACCAAGCGGCATTTATGCTATCCCTGAGTTGCCCATCCGAGACATCATAATCCCAGCCAACAGAGCCGTGGATGTAAATGTAAGCAACAGCATCCTAGTCGATTCCGAGGTGGTATCGAGAGGTTTCCTTGTTAAAAACATTGAATCACCGAGAGTTGGTGGCTTGGTTGAGGTCGATATACGTCTCTACACCATCCCATTCAGTCAAAAGATAGCGGATGAAGCCCTAGATGAACTGGAGAACAGGCTTGAGGAGATGAATGGATATGGTTTCTACCTCGTGAAACAGGAGGCAGCGCATAGTACCGGTGTTAAATACATTGAAGACTTCGAGATATTCTTTGGGAATCTGGATTTTGAACATAGTTTTGATTCATTAAAACAAGGATATCTCCTCATCACTCACACCAACAGCGAACTGGTGAATATGTACCGTGATGCTCGCCTCAGTGTCTATGTGTTGATCGCTTTCCTCACAGTCGCATCACTGGTTACAGGTTACCTGCTGTTTGACAGCATCGTGACACAGGTATTATCAGACCTAATTATCCTGGGATCCATCCTAGTATTCTTCTACTACACCTACCCGGGGAGCAGAACAATCCCATTAATGAACTTCGTGCTCTCGGCGGCAGGATTCCTCGCAGTATTCCTCGGACTGGGAGTTATCTTCCCCCGGCTCTTTAATAGAAGAAGCATCGATGGAAGAGTCCACACCCGTAACCTCATAACACCCATCTTCAACATGGCTAAGAGGAGTCTGCGGAGACGGAGGATCCGATTCATATTGACTTTCGTATCCATCAGCCTATTGGTGATGAGTTTCGTCACCTTGACTAGCTTCTCTGAAGGCTACGGTTTGATAACCGGAGAGTCCGCGCCCCACAGTGGCTGGAGTGGGGTCTACATAAGGGAGGGAGACTGGAAACTAGAGGCACCAACATTTATCTTGCTCAATGACGCTGAACTCAACTGGATAGCCGGTCAAACAGAGACAGATTACTTCTCATCCAAAGCGGAGAACATACCCATGAGAAATTCTTTACTGGAGATAGAGGGAGAGTCAATATTTGGAGTAATCGGGATATCTGCGACCGAGCAGGCATTCGTTGATATCGAGAGAACGTTAACCTCGGGGGTATTGCCGGATGGGTCTGGTGTCTTGATCAGCGATGCATTATCAGAGGCTACAGGACTTGGACTCGATGACGCCTTTAGCATCGGTCTCAAGGAGTACACCATCATGGGCGTTTTTGATGACGCAGCCTTCAAACAGTTGAAGGACCTTGATGACACAGCGTATTCTTGCGATAAATGGGTGAACGCCAACCCGGAGGGAGAGGCCCCGATATGGGTTCTCGAGGAGGCTGAGCCAAACGAGGTAATCATAACGAGCCTTGAATCAGCTATCAGGTTCCCAACCGTTGGAATACAGAGGATAGCCATTGGGGTAAACCAAGATTATAACGCCTCGGACTACGCGGAGAGACTTGCACTAGAAAGAGGATACCTAGCTTGGTCGAACACAGGTGATTCTTATAATTCGTATAGGCTTGGAAACTACTTCCAGGGAAAGGGAGCCACGTTAGTAATCCCATGGGTTATCGTGGTCCTCAATGTTGTGGTGACTATGCTCAACAGTCTCTATGAGAGGAGGAAAGAGATAGAGATACTTTCATCAGTGGGATTGAACCCCGCGCAGGTCTCATCAATATTCGTTGCCGAGGCAGCCATAACCGGCTTCATCGCGGGTGGACTGGGTTACTTGATCGGTTTAGGCTTCTACAAGGGATTAGCATTACTGAATATTGGTCTGCAGGTACACCAGAAGGTCTCGGCGATATGGAGTCTGGCCAGCATAGGTTTGGCGATATCTGCTGTGGTTACCGGCGCCTTCGCGGCGTTGCAGAACAGCGTTGTCATCACTCCCAGCCTTATGAGACGGTGGAAGATAGATAGAACAACGGGTGGATTCCAGGACCCATGGAAGATGGATATGCCTATTAAGCTGGAGCAGGCTGAGGTGAATAATTATCTGGACTTCGTTGAGCTCCATCTGCGTGATCTTATGGATCATACTACTCATATGACCTCAAGCATCAAACGAGTCGAGAAGGGAGATGAAAAGATCATCGAATTCGTGTACAAATCGGTCCAGACGACCACCGGAAATTTCTACACGAAGAACACATTAAGAGTATTCCCCAAAGAGAACGGTGAATATGGGGCTATTTTGGATAGCTTCGGTGAATCCACGTGGGTTCACGTCGTTGGCTCTCTCATCAGAAGAATAAGTATGGATTACAGCACCGAAAGGCGGGTTTAACCCCTTTCAATCTTCTCTATCTGACCATCCCGCATCCAGACGATCCTGTCGCTCGCCTTGATCATCTTCAGATCATGTGTAGCAGCCACGAGAGTTAACCCCTTCATCTTGTTCAAACCATGGAGAAGATCAATGATCTCAATACCGGTCTGGAGGTCGAGGTTGCCCGTGGGTTCATCAGCCAAGATGATGGCGGGGTCATTCGCCAGCGCCCTCGCGATGGCTACTCGTTGCTGCTGTCCAGCGGATAACTCGCTGGGTCTGTGGTGGATACGCTTCCCGAGACCCACTGACGCCAGTAGCTTCTCGGCTTTCTTTAACCCCTCATCGTGAGGCGTGCCTGCGAAAACCGTTGGAAGAGCAACGTTCTCCAATGCGGTCAGTACCTGTATGAGGTTAAAGCTCTGGAATATGTAACCGATCTTCCGGCACCTGAGCCACGCGAGCTCATAGGCATCCAGTTGACTGATGTCAACCCCGTCGATGAATACATTCCCCTCAGTAGGCTTATCAAGTCCACCTATGAGGTTAAATAACGTGGTCTTACCGCTCCCGCTTGGACCGACTATGGAGACGTATTCTCCACGCCCGATGTCGAGGTCAACGCTGTCAAGTGCCTTGACGGTCTCATCTCCCATCGTGTAGTATCTTACCAGTTTTCTTAACTCGATTACAGTATCATAACTCATAGCTTAGCGCCTCCACTGGCGGTAATTTGCTCGCCCTCCACGCCGGGTATATGGATGCGATGATGCTCAGCATTACGCTGAGGAAGGTTGTGCCCAACAGATAGCCTAGCAAGGAAATTGCCGGTATCTTTAATATAATGTCGAAACCCGTGGTGAACCCTGAGGATACTATGGCTGCGACTACGCCGAATATGAAGCCGATTACACCCCCAGCGGCTCCCTGTATTATAGACTCTATTAGGAAAAGCATCAATATATGCTGGTCGAGTGCCCCGATGCACTTCATCGTGCCTATCTCACGATACCTTTCATAGACGGATATCAGCATGGCGTTTGTGATGCCCACCACTGACACTATCAACGCGACGGCTACCAGCCAGTACTGGTAGGCGTCCACGCCTATGCTGCCTCCCTGAAACTTGTTATAGGTAGCGTAGAATAGGTCCGTGAGTATTAGGCTTGTTAGGAAGCTGTTTGCGAGGGCGATTGAGGCTACGTTTATAGCGGTTCTCTGGAACCTACGCCTGATGTAGCCTATGCCTAGACGGTACGCGTCCCTGACGGTGAAGTATACCATCCTCTTTTCCCCGCTCATATTACTTCAAAACCTTTAATGTTCTTTAAAGAAGTATCCATTCAGTTTGCCTCCTCCTCACGTTGCAGGCTCCAGTCGAGCCCCATCTGGCGGAGGAATGAGCCTGCTTGTTTGACGCTCTCGGATTCTCCACGCGTATAGAGCACGGTAGTGTAAGTCTTGTCTTGACCCTTCTCTATGATCAGTCTGTTTCTGGCGTAGAGCGGCGAGATCTGGGGGTTGGCTGAGGTATAGATGAAGCTGTACTCCCAGCTCTTCTCACCCGTCTGATTCATCTTGGGCATCCTCACCATCATGGTGCGGCCCTTCTTGGCTTTCTCCAGCTTCGCGTTGATGAACTCAATATACTCAGCGATCTCCTCCTCATAGACCTGTACAGGGATAACGATTCGGGTCTCATCCGTGGACTCCTGTTTCTTGTCTATGGTCCAGCGTCTGCGCAGGCTGGGAGTGATGGATGTGCTGTTCTTGAGGGCAGATAAGCCCCCGATGATGACAGCCATCATGCTGATCCCTATGGCTGCGAGACTCCATATTGCTGATATCTTCTGTTTGACCTGCAGGGCCGGTGTGAGTAAATAGATTACCTTGTACGCTCCTAATCCGAGGAGGTATCCGATGCATCCCCCGAGGACGCCTATTACCGCTGCCTCTGCGAGGAATATGCTGGATATGTGTTTGGGGTTCATGCCTATGCTGCTGTATATCATCACCTCGTGGCGTCTCTCATAGTAGGCGTTCATCATTGTCACCACAACGTTGAGAACGACGATAACCCATGGGATTATGATGGGCAGTCCTTTTCCCTCAAAGTAACCCGTTAGCTCAGCAAGATAGACTCCGGAGGAGGTTGACGCCCACGCCCTGAATCCACGGTTCAGTGCCGTTGATCGTGCGAACTCTAGTAGGTCAACGCCGTCTTGAAGCAGTATGTTTATCCTGAGCAGCTGGAGGGCGGTCATGTTCTCCCCGGTTTTTGTGCTGAACCATAATACTTCATCTGGGCTGCATGGTGCGAGTGCTTCTACCACGAAGTCTGGTCCATCGGCTTCCACGCGTTCCCATTCTATGATCTTGCTTGGGAGGATGGGTTTTCCATCGATATCTGTTAACTCTTTTAAGAGATTGTCATCGAGGAGCCCCACAATGGTTAATGTATGGGTTTTCTCCTGTGCAGATAATGTAAAAGTGTCTCCCACCGTGGCATCAAGTTTTGCCGCCAACCCGGTGGATATGAGAACTTCTCCTACCTCATCACCAAGATATCTGCCCTCTACTACAGCGGAGTCAAGGTGATTAATCTCGGCTTCCTGAGGGGGCATTATCCCCACTAGTCCGAATATTGGTGTACGTTCTATTCGGGCTATTGGCTTGTTGGATTCACGGTACTGGCGCTGTGGCTGATTCTCGTAGCGTGGTATCACATCAACAACGTCATCCATCTGCCCATACCATTGAAGCAATAAATCATCGAGAGGAAGAGGACCAGCTACGCCTTGACCTCCACTGAATGGGGCTGCGTCTCTCTCAGGCGGGGGATCAGGTGTTCTGATCATAACGCCCTCCTTCATGACGGTGCCCTCGGATTTTGTGAAGCTGAGACCGTACCCTGATGTGAAGCTTGTGAGGCTGATGAAGCTGGCGACCAGTAGCAGTATGCTTGTGAGGGTTAAGGCGAATCGTAGTCTTCGGCGGCGTAGGCTGCGTTTGGCTATGCTGAATATGGGTACAGACATGTTGATGAGGGATACTTCTTTGCCCGTGGAGGACTGGTTCATGAATCTTGGTAGGATGAGGGCGATGAGGTTTACTGAGACGAGGGATGTTATGGATACTTTTGCTAGCTCGGTTCTGGTGGCGATCTGGGCTCCCGGGTGAAGATAATACAGTGCGAGGAAGAGAACACAGAAGAACGCTACAGAGACAGCCACTTTCTTCATGGGGTCCTCAAAGAGCAGCGAGGCTACGATAATGGAGGTTATGCTGATGAATCCTACTAGGATATAGACTGAGCGTGAGGCATCGATCAGCATACCGTTGAGCCCATTCTCAAGGTCAGAGATGAGCACAAATGCTTCTCGTGACTTCGTGAAAGCCTCCGCGTATCTGCTCTGCTCCATGAGGGAGATGGCTGCGTTTGTGGTCTGCTTGATCCCGCTGAGCTGCTGGCGCTCCACGGCGAGGAAGAAGCCCTGTTTCTCCTTATCAACGATCAGTGATTCGACTCCCTGAGTCTCGTTCTGGAGCTTCGCTATCCCCTTGGGGAGTACTAGGCTTCGTAGGTCTATCTCAACGGATTCTCCGGGAGCTAAAACTGCTACAGCGTAGTCATCTATGATGAGTGACTCATGGATTGTCTCGCTCTTGTACTTTGCATAGGACTGTACCTCGACTCTAAAGTTTTGGTTGTAGGGGGCGTAGATCTTGTTGCTTGGTATGTTTAGCTGGCTTGATATGCTGCCGGCTCCGGGTCCATAGATGAGTCCGAGGTCACCGTAGCGGATAGCTTCAGTGGAGCCTGGTTCAACGAGTCTGAAGGTGGTCTCTGGTATGGCTGTGGTTTCTATGAAATATGCTAACCCGTCGAAGCTGATTGCTGAGGCTCGCCATAGCGCTATGTTTTCCTCGGTCTGTTCCATTGCGGGGTTGTGGTAGAAGCCGTATGGAAGGTAATCATATTCATCGTTTGTTCCCATGTGGGTTATAAGTATCAGATAGTTTCCGTCTGTTTCTAGGTTCAGCGTGTATTTTCCCTGATTGTCTGTGATGGTTTCGCTGTGGCTGTACCAGGTGCTGGACCATTGTCGGCTGTAGCGTCTGTAGAGTGTTTTTACCTCGGCGTTTGGGATGGGTTCGCCTGTTGAGTCATCTGTTACTGTGCCGGTGAGGGTGCTTGAGGCAGCAGAGGCGTGTTGAATGGTTAACTGAGTGAGTAGTATTATCAGGAGGAGGGCGAGAGTGGTTAGATGAAGTGTTTTCTCTTGCCCAGAATTTTTCATTGTCTATACTGAGGGGCTCAACTTGTAATTAAATCAAAGGGTGGGTTTAGTTGAGGTCGTCTTCTGCCCATTCTTCGTCGAGGTCGTCGGTCCAGCCTAGGCAGTCGTAGCATAGTTTTTGTTTGGTGTCGCCGCATTCTTCGCAGTATTTGCTTTGGCACTCTGTGCATTCTTGGACTTCTTGGACTTCCATTCCGCAGATTTCACAGATGGGCATATTGGTCAGCGATAAGGGGAAGCTGGGCTGAATATATACCTATTGTGGGGAGGTATCAGGCGGCGGTAACTTCATGCATTTTTTCGGGGAGTGCGTGAATTGGTGTTACTTTGTGTTATAGGATTTGTTTTAGGGTTTTCTGGGAGAGATTGCCGCCGCTGATGATGACTCCGATCTTTTTACCTCGCCAAAGGCTGGGGTCTCGGAGAAGCGCTGCTATACCTACTGCACCTGCTCCTTCTACGAGCATGTGATGGGTGTGAAGCATGTGTTTGATGGCGGCTAGGATTTCTGTTTCTTCGAGTATCACCCAGTCATCGATGTTGTCTCTGCAGAGTTCAAATGATACGCTGCCCTGTTCGAGGCCTCCGTGGAGTCCCTCGGCGTAGGTGTCTTGTAGAGGTATGTCGTGGATGTAGCCTTTTTTGATGCATTGGTACATTACTGGGCTTGTGATGCTCTGGACGCCGATTATTGTGGCGTCTGTGGCTTGCTGGTAGACAGATGATATCCCTGAGGCTAGTCCGCCTCCACCGACGGGTACCAGTATGGTGTCTAGACTGGGTTGGTCCTCGATCATCTCCAGCGCTATGGTACCCTGTCCTTTGATGAGGTCTATGTCGTTGTAGGCTGAGATGAAGGTCATGCCTTCCTCGGCTTCGATGCGTCGGGCTAGTCGTTCGGAGTCCATGTATTCGGCTCCTTCGATGATTAGTTCTACACCGTATTTTCTGATGGCGTCGATCTTCACCTTGGGGGTCATCTCGGGGACGACGACTTTGGCTCTGACGCCTAGTTGTTTGGCTGCGTAACCCAGACCCTGTGCGTGGTTCCCGCTGCTGGCTGTTACTACTCCTCTGGCTCGTTCAGCGTCGCTGAGTAGGAGTATCTTGTTTGTGGCTCCCCTGATCTTGAAGCTGCCTGTTACCTGATAGTTTTCTAGTTTTAGGTATACATCGGCGCCTGTGAGCTCGCTGAGGTCTGGTGAGTATTCTAGAGGTGTGTGTCGAGCCCATTTCTGGACCCTTTTTCGTGCTTCGTAGAAATCGGTGAGCTTGATCATGGTTACTGTGTTGATCTTTTCCCTTATCTGAGTAATGGTCGGATTTTATCGTAGGCGACTTGTCTGATGCTGTGAGCCTTCAAGTGTATCGGGTCTCGTCTCATTGAAGCTCTGATCTCGTTATGTAGTTCACTGAACTCTTCCTTTGATCCCCCGGTCTTCACTATCTCGGTTAGATTCATGATGAATTTACTGGCGGATTCCCCTAGAAACTGGTTCTCACTTAGCAGCGCCTGCACGAGGCTTGTTGTCTCAGCTGTGACGCTCTGAATAAGGGTATACTGGAGCGCGAAGCTTGTCCCAGAGAGCTTCCTGAGCAGGATCAGGTCCTCGTCTCTCATGGTTCCAGCGAGGGCGAGGTTGACCAAATAGGGTAATGAGAGTATCAGGGACATTAACCTGTCATGGGATTCAGGTTCGACTCGAATTATTGAAGCGTCCGGGAACAAGGCTTGAGTTTGATGTATCTCGGATTCGATATCAGACACAGGTATGACAGCGACTGTTTTATCTTCGAGACTGGTGGCAGATGGTCCGAACATGGGGTGAACACTGAGGGAGTTGAACCCCATCTTTGATGCTTTCACCATCTCATCGTGTATTCCGGTTTTCAGTGAGGCGATCTCCATGATGGTGGCGCCCTTTCGCATGTGTTTGATGGCTTCACCGATAACTTCAGAGGTAGCCCCAACAGGCACAGACACAATCACCAAGTCAGACTCTGCGAGAACAGAGGGCGCATCGCCTCGACGTTGGTCAAACCCCGTTACATCAAAACCCAGATGCTTAAGATGCGTGGTGAGCCATCGACCCATACCGCCATCTGCGCCAATGATAGATGCGAACATACCCGCCACTATGAGGCGTGGATAAAAGGTGTTCTGGGCAGGTAAAACCGGCTAAGCCCTAGGATAGGAGCCCAAGTGCTTCAAGTAGAGCGTGTATTTATTCAAAGCCTCAAGGGCGCTTGATATGCGCTTGTCCTTGATGTGCCCCTCAAGGTCCACGAAGAAGATGTACTCCCAAGGCTTACCGATACGGGGTCTGGACTCGATCTTCTCAAGGTTGATGCCCCTGTCGCTGAACTCCTTTAGGGCACCTACCAGTGTACCGGGTCGGTGCTGCACGATAAAGGCTAGGGTGGTCTTGTCTTTTCCCGTGGGTTCAGTCTCGCTGTACCCGATCTCCAGAAACCTCGTGTAGTTCTCCTGATTGGTCTCGATGCCGCTGGCGAGTATCTTCATGCCATAGGTCTCGGCTGCCTGTGCGCTGGCTACTCCGGCTGCGTCCATGATGTTGTTTTCTTTGATCCATTTGACGCTGCCCGCTGTATCGTAGAAATTCATGGCTTCGATGTTGTGGGATTCGAGGTATTCTCGGCTCTGCCCCAGCGCCTGTGGGTGGCTGTAGGCTTTCTTTATGTCCTCAAGCTTCGCATCTGGGTGAGCGATTAAACAGTGCTGTATCCTGTGGATTTCCTCGCCGCTGGCTATTAGGCTGCGCTCATTCAGCAGATCAAATGACCGCACTATGCTGCCTTCAATGGTGTTCTCTACGGGTACCAGTCCATATTCGGCTTTCCCAGACTCAACTGCGTCGAATACATCCTTCAGATATGGTCTGGGCACTGTCTCCACCTCTGACCCGTAATGTTTGTAGATGGCTTCCTCGCTGTAAGCCCCCTTCTCTCCTTGGAATGCTACACATTTCATTGTTTTTCCTCCACCTCGACACATAACCGGATAATCTCCCTGAAGACCCGCTCCAGCGCATCTGGGTCGAGCCCCTTCGCCTGTGCTTTCTCCCTGATCTTATCCAATATGGCTTGTTCCCTTGACCTATCCACAACTGGTTTACCGTATCGTTTCTTGACCCCACCGATAGCAAGGGCTGCCTTTTGACGTTCAGCTATCAGAGTTATGATCTCGTCGTTGAGTCTGTCTATGGCATCCCTGTGGGGTTTGATCTCTTCTTCATACACCATTATTGTTCACCTAATACTCTGGGTATCTTCCCAGCAGCCAACGCGTGATCTACCAGCACCAGCGCCATCATCGCCTCCACGACGGGCACGGCACGAGGCACGATACATGGATCATGACGCCCCTCAACTCTGAGGAGGGTCTCCTTCATCTCTTTGAGGTCCACTGTTTTCTGGGGTTTCCCTATGCTGGGGGTTGGCTTGAACGTGATTGTTGCTTCGATGGGCATTCCGTTGCTGATTCCCCCGAGGATGCCCCCGCTGTTATTGGTCTCCGTTTGGATTTCCCCGTCTACGAGGATATACGGGTCGTTGCACTCTGAGCCCCGCATCTCGGCTGCTCTCACCCCGGCGCCGAACTCCACAGCCTTCACAGCGGGTATACTGAAGAACGCCTTGGAGAGGTCACCTTCAAGTGTATCAAATATGGGGTCGCCTATTCCCTTGGGCGGGTTGAATGCAGTGCATCTTACTTTCCCCCCGACACTATCCAATTCTGCTTTTACTCGCTCGATCTCCTTTACCATAGCCTCAGCTGTAGCGGGGTCAGGGCACCTCACGCTGTTCTCCTCAATGTGCTCAAGGGAGTCAGTGTCAGGGGTAACTATCGCACCGATCTGCTGAGTATACGCCACCACCTTGACACCGATGGTGCTTAGAAGCTGCTTCGCGACGCTTCCAGCCATGACGAAACCAGCCGTGTTTCTGCCACTGAATCGCCCCCCGCCCAGTGGGTCCTGATATTCTCCGTATCTGAGCCCAGCGGTGTAGTCTGCGTGTCCAGGTCTGGGTGTCCACCTCGTTTCAAGGTATTTGGATGAGTCCCGGTCCTGATTCTTGATTAGGATGGTGATAGGAGCCCCCGTGGTGACGCCGTTGTAGAGCCCAGTCAGTACCTCGGCTCTATCCGCCTCATTCCGGGTCGTGGTGATGCTGCTCTGTCCGGGTCTGCGTCGATCAAGGTCTGCTTGAAGCTTACCCATATCGAGTCTGAGACCAGCGGGGCAACCATCGATTACTACTCCCACTATGTTTCCGTGGCTCTCGCCGATGCTCGTGATTTTCAGGTATTTTCCCAGTGTATTCATCTTATCCGCGCCCCTATCTGTTTGAGGTCATCCCAGAAATCCGGGTATGACTTTGATACGCATTCAGGGTTCATTATAGTTGTCTCGCTCGTGGCTGCCTGTGCCAGTACCGCGAAGCTCATGGCTATCCTGTGATCGTTGTATGGATCAATCACTGCCCCATGGAGTGCTCCGCCATTGATTATTAGTATGTCATCTATGCTCGTTACCGCTGCACCCATCTTCTCCAGGCCCTCCATCACCGCTGCTACCCGGTCTGATTCCTTGAGTCTCAGCCGAGCAAGCCCAGTAAGCCGGCTCTCTCCCTCCGCAGCCGAACATAGACACGCGATTATTGGGAAGATATCGGGGCAGTCGCTTAGATCAGCCTCGATGGCTGTAAGCATACTCTTCTCTGTGGTTACCCGGTTTCCACTGATCTTTATGTATGCCCCCATCTCATCGAGAATCCGGAGTATCTCTCTATCCGCCTGACTACTCTCAACATCCAGATTATCCACGTGTACCTTGCCTGAGATGGCGCCTGCTGCGAGAAGAAACGCTGCGCTGGACCAGTCCCCCTCGATGCGGGTCGTACGAGCATTATATCGTCCAGCGGGTACATGGAAGGCATCCATGTTCTCAGTGTGCTGTACTTTGACGCCGGATTTCCTCATGGCGTTTAGGGTCATCTCGACATATGGCTTGGACTCCAAGCGGGTGGTTATCCTCAGATCAACTGGGTTCTCAGCGTAGGGGGCTGCTAATATTATGGAGGATATGAACTGCGAGCTTATGTCTCCGGGTATCATCGCTTTTCCCCCTTTCATCTTGCCTTTCACTGTTATTGGGGGGTATCCGTCTAGGCTCTGGGTCTGGACCCCCAGCTGCTCTAAAGCGTCCAGAAGAGGTTTGTTTGGTCTCCTGAGCAGCGACGGGGCGCCTGATAGTGTACATGGTTCATCCAGCAAGCTGCAGAGCCCAGTAAGCAGCCTCAGGGTTGTGCCTGATTCATGGCAATCAATAACCGAACTCGGAGGAGTCAATGACTCCCCGGTAACCTCCCAGTCACCCCCCAAGTCTGTGATGGTGGCGCCGAGTTTTCTCAACGCCTCAACCGTTGCCTCTGTGTCCTCGCTTCTAAGAGGGGATTCAAGCAGGCTAACGCCATCGGCTAGCGCGGAGACGATGAGATGCCGGTGGGTCATGCTCTTGCTGGGGGGAGCGGTGACTGAGCCCGTTAGGGTCCCGGGGTTTACTGTGATACTCATTTTAGCTCCTCCATTATGGTAGACGCGATCTCGTCAGGGGTCCTGCCTGTTGTATCTACAGTAGCCTCAGCGTATTGAAGATAAACTGATTTTCTCTTCTCCAATAGGCTTGTCGCTACTTCAGTTGGGTTCGGTACATCAAGCAGCGGTCTGCTGTTATCCAAGCTGGTTCGCCTTATGATCTCCTCGATGGATGCTGTGAGATAAACCATCTTGGCTGAGCCTCTGAGAGCCTCGGCGTTATCTGGATCAGCTATGGCGCCCCCTCCGCATGCTATTACGAGCCTGTCTCTTCTTGATAGCTCCTTAACTAGCTGGGCTTCAATTTGCCTAAACTTTTTCTCGCCATGTATTTGGAAAATCTTGCTGATGGGCATGCTCATTCTTTTCTCGATCTCGGTATCCATGTCAATGAACTCATAGTTTAGCCTCGTGGCGAGGAGTCTTCCGATGGTTGTTTTTCCAACACCCATGAAGCCGTACAGCACTATGTTCAATGTCTCATAGCCTCCAATGCACTCAATGCTGCACTGTACATGGTATCGGCGCTGGGCTCTATGCCGGTCCATATCTTGAATGCTTCAACTCCTTGATATACCAGCATCCATAAGCCGCCAAGGGTTCTAGCCCCCGCCATCTCCGCGTCTTCCAGCAGCTTGGTTCGTAAGGGGTTATAGACGATGTCAAACACCAATAACCCGGAGTGAAGATAACGGGGATCAACCGGGGATTCACCTGTTTTCGGAGACATACCCACAGGGGTAGCGTTGATCAGAATATCCATGGACTCGATTAAGGATTGATCTTCAATCGAGCCACAGCTTGTGTTCCCACCGAGACGCATAGCGAGCGCCCTAGCCTTCACGACGGAGCGGTTGAGAATGATCAACTCATCCACGATTGAGCATAACTCGGCTCCCAATGCACTGGCTGCGCCCCCAGCGCCAAGCAGAACCACCTTTGCGTGGGAGAGATCACCATACGCCTCAGATAGAGCCCTGATGCCTCCAAGCGCGTCGGTGTTATGCCCGCGGAGCACTCCGTCCCTGTTTTCTATGGTGTTCACCGCCCCCGCGGTCTTGGCTGATTGGGCTAGCTCATCCAGATACTGGATAACTTCCAGCTTGTAGGGTATGGTTACGTTTGCTCCGCCGAATGATTCTGCTCTGAGCTTTGAGTCCATGGTCACAGGTAATTGTTCTGAGGGAACTCCCAGCGTGCTGTATTTGTGGCGTAGCCCCAGCTCTTTGAAGGCTGCGTTATGCATCGCAGGACTCACGGAGTGCCCCAACGGGTAACCGAGGAGGTAAAAGTTCATCACAATAAGCTCCTGTAGATCGCCCTTAGCAGCTTGAGGGGTATCTGCCCCGGCGCTAGCTCTCTCCCAGTCTCCAGTGAGGCGTAGGTGTACGCTGCGCCCGACAATGGCGCCAATATTCTTGATGGGGTTCCTTTTTCCCCCATCCCGAATGAGACGTTCCCCGGGTGGCTCTTGTTGTACTCTAGATAGGGTAGATTGTCATCATAGTTGGTGGTCCACCCGATTATCTTGATGATGTCGCACCCGGTCTCGGCTAGTTCACTGTGCTTTCCCTCAAGTTGTTTAGCGTTGAGAGGGTGCTCAAAGTCGTGGTATGAGACTATTACCTTCGCGCCCTTCTCCTTTAAGGCTTGAACAGTCCCGGTTAGGCTCTCTGTTGTAGAGGCTATGTCAACATAATCGAATCCCGCTTCAACGGCATTCATCAGCAGTTCCAATCGCTCCTGCTCAGGCTCCACTGCGTTTCCCCCTTGATCTTTTCTTCTGTTTGTAGCGATGAGGAGCTTGTCAGTGCTTTTTCTTATGGCGGGTAGATTGAGGGTTTCTTTTCTGTAATCCAGCCTTATCTCCATCAAGTCCGCCTCAGCAGCCTTCAACACACTTTTTATGATCTGCTCATTGGTCTCAGCCTGAATAGCGACACATATCCGAGGCACTATGAGAGTTCCCCCAGTACCTGTCTCACAGACTCGTCCCCCACATACCTGAGAACAGGTGCCTTGCCGATACCTGTGGGTAGGACGAATCTGATCTG
>CAYUTB010000003.1:28989-31975 GCA_964447425.1 uncultured Candidatus Bathyarchaeia archaeon | reverse complement strand
TCATCTGTTGACAATTCTCGGAGATTCTTTAACTCCAGTAAATCAAAGAGCCTAGGGTCAGAGATCACCCCATACTTGATTACTTCAGCCAACCCGGAGCGAACCTCACGCTCAGGCAGGGTCTCTAGGAAAACCGGGTCAATAATAACCTTGGATGGTTGATGAAAACTCCCCACAAGGTTCTTGCCTCGGGGGTGATTTACACCTGTTTTTCCACCTATGCTGCTGTCAACCATGGCGAGAAGCGTGGTCGGGACCTGAACTATGTCTATTCCGCGTAGATAGATTGATGCAGCGAACCCAGTCAGGTCTCCCACTGTGCCTCCTCCGAGGGCGATCACTGTGGATTTTCTATCCAGCCCAGCATCCATAAACTTCCCAAGCAGCTCCTCGACTACGCCCCACTGCTTCGCCTCCTCACCATCAGGAACAAGGATCAGCTCACATTCACTGATGGATTCACAAATCCTATCCCCGTAGAGCTCATGGATAATCGGCGTAGATACAAGAACCTTCCTTCCAGCTGGAAGATGATCACCCAGTGAATCAATTAACCCCGAAGCGACGAGGATGCTGTAGGAACGAGCCCCAAGGGCTACCCTGATCTCCTGCAAGGCTATAGCCTTCTGTTTACAGCAGCTACTATGGGCTTGATGCCTGCCATTACATCCATGAATTCCTCTGGGCTGAGGCTCTGGGCTCCATCACACAACGCCTCATCAGGGTGAGGATGAACCTCTATCATCACACCATCGGCGCCAGCCGCGATAGCAGCCTTCGCCATGGGCTCAACCAGCGACCTCGTGCCTGTGCCGTGGCTGGGGTCAACGATCACCGGGAGGTGACTGAGCATGCGGATGATGGGTACCGCGGAGATGTCCAGTGTGTTACGTGTGATCTGCTCGAATGTCCTGATGCCTCGCTCACATAGAATAACATCCGGGTTACCCTCGTTGAGAATATACTCGGCGCAGCCCAGCCACTCATTGATCGTAGCCATCATACCTCGCTTCAACATGACAGGCTTATTCGTCCTTCCCACCTTCTTTAGCAATGGGAAGTTCTGCATATTACGTGCACCTATCTGCAGGATATCGGCATAAGCCTCAACGAGCTCCACGTCCTCAGTGGACATCACCTCGGTGATAATAGGAAGCCCAGTCTGCTTACGCGCAAGGGCAAGAAGTTCAAGCCCCTCTTTCCCCAAGCCCTGGAAGCTATAGGGGTTTGTCCTAGGTTTGAACGCACCTCCTCTGAGGATCTGGGCACCCGCCTTCTTCACCGCGTGGGCAGCCAAGAGCATCTGCTCCTCACTCTCGACGCTGCATGGCCCAGCCATTACTATGATTTGTTCTCCGCCGACGCTGACACCGTTGACCTTTATGATGGTCCTCTGCATATCATCGTGCTTTATGGCGAGCCTGACCTTTGGGGGCATCGGGAGGTCGCATACTGGAATCACCATTGCGATTCCTCCTCACAGGATAGTATTATATGGCTTCTGGGCATGAAAAACTGACCATTTTTGCAGGTTTTCTGAAGTTTTCTTGTCTGGGTAATGTTTAGAAGACCAACTAAGGATGGGTCCTCTGCTGTGATCTTGGTTAGATGAATTGGCGCATTGATAACACCGCTCGATAACGCATCAAGCCAGATTATCTAATATAAGTGTAGCGGATTCGAGGAATATTTCATGTAGGAAGATAATCAAAGATTCTAGGTATTCAACACTCTTAAAAACAACAACCCCCGCAAGACTGCTAATGGAAGAGCAAACATCACCCCTTATGAGGCTCATGCAGACCGAGGGCTTCAAACCATTCAGCGGCCCAGACGCCATCAGGGTCTACAGGAAAGCCAAGGAGAGGCTGAACATGGAGAAGGTAGAGGAGAACGACCTCTTGAAGGCGGTGAGCAGCCTAGGGGTGCTTCTTGAGACAGAGATCGCCATGATGTACGCTCTTCAGGATCAGATCTGCACACGGTGCGGTAACTGTTGTACCGCTAACAAGTCGCTCAGGTTACAGAAAACAGAGCTCGAACAGATAGCAAAGTACAGGAGAACCAGCTACAAGCAGATCAAGAAACAGACACATGCAGTGCCGAGAGGAGATGGCTCCATGAGGCTCAGCAGACACCCATGCCCATTCCATGATGGGGAACTCTGCACTGTCTATCCCTTGCGTCCAGCTGAGTGCAGATCCTATCCAGCGAGCGCCATAATGAGGGCGATAGGCGGAAAAGGAGAGTATCCTGAGAGCTGCGAGATCAGTGATATGCTTCTCGTTGAGATAGCCATCAAACGGGCTCTGGAGGAGAAGATGCAACGGGAGAACCCTGAACTGATGAAGGAGCTGGTGGAGAAGAAACAGAAAGACCTTCAAAGCCTAGGCGGATTAACCCAGAGCCAGCGCCTCGCATATCTCGTAAAAAGGTACCAGAACACGTTGAAGCAGGACTAGCAAAGGTTTTTTCAATCCAAGAAACGCAGACGGGGTATGAGACCACCGTTGAAACATATAGTTCTTGATACAGATCCAGGCGTAGATGACGCTATCGCGTTCTTATTGGCATTCAACAGCCCAGAGATCAAAGTCGAGGCAGTCACCACAGTCGCGGGGAACGTCAACCACACAAAGGGACATAGGAACGCCAAAAAGCTACTGGAGTTCATAGGGGCAACAGAGGTACCAGTCTGCGCAGGAGCAGAGAAGCCCTTGATCAGGGTGATGAGCCACGCCGAGGAGTTCCACGGTAAGACTGGGCTGGGGGACACGGAGCTATCTGAGCCCAAGATGAAGACAGATCCACGGAACGCTGTTGAGATGATACTTGAGAAAGCGGATGAGTTAGGCAAAGACCTCACATTGGTCGCTATTGGGCCATTGACGAATATCGCCTCAGCCATCTTAGCCGATCCTATGCTTCCTGAGAAGGTGGATAAGCTGGTCATCATGGGGGGAGCATTCAACCTCACACCATATGG
>CAYUTB010000003.1:16700-28889 GCA_964447425.1 uncultured Candidatus Bathyarchaeia archaeon | reverse complement strand
CTCATAATGGACAGGGTTACCGGTGAGTAGATGGTTGACCTAATCTGCTGCGGAGCCATAAACTGGGACATCAACCTCTTCATGGATCGCCTGCCCAGAACCGGCGAAGAGGTACCGGTAAACATGATACAACGGGTCTCGGGGGGAACAGCCGCCAACGTGTCAGTGGCAGCGGCTAGGATTCTGGGAGAGGGAAGGGTGGCTTTCTTCGGCGCATTGGGCGAGGACGCGATAGCTGAGCAGCAGGTTACTATTCTTGAGGAGGAGGGCGTTGATCCTAGTGGCATATTGCTGATACCGGACGAGGAATCAGGGCAAGCGTACATCAGCATAAGTAAGGAGGGTGCAAACGAGATCCACACATACTTCGGCGCAAACCTACGCCTCACGGGGGAACACATGCTGGACAAGGAGAGGCTGAGCCTCATCAAACAGGCGAAAGTTTGCGTCATCATGGATCCGCCGATAGAGACCGCGAGGAAACTAGCAGAGCTCTGCAGAGAACATGGGGTTAAGGTAATCTGGGACCCCGGTGTCTACGCGGAGGATGGGCTGGATGCGTTGCTCTCGACGTTGGTGAACGTTGACTACTTCATTCTGAATCATATCGAGTTCGAGAACCTCTTGGGAACCAGCGATCCCAAGAAGGTCATCAACGCATTGACGCACCACGTCAAAGACATCACCGCCATAATCAAACATGGGGCTGACGGCTGCATACTCTGCGAGGACGACGGGGCAACCATCACCCAGATGGAGGCGGTGCCCCTCAAAGAGCTGGGACTCAAAGTCGTAAACACCGTAGGATGCGGAGACGCCTTCATCGGCGGATTCGCCTCTGGACTAGTAGAGGGAAAGAGCCACATTGAGGCGCTGAGACAGGCTAGCGCTGCGGGTAGCTATAAGGCGACGAAGATCGAGACCCGTGGTGGACCCACGGGGGAGCAACTAACTCGGCTAATCGAGGTCTGGAAGAAGCTCTAGACAATATATGGGGCGATTAATACAGCCATTCCCAGCGCCAGTACTCCCGCCACTATGGACATGAGGGCAGCGAAGGCGAAGGGCTTCAAACCAACTTTGGCTATGTCTCGGAACTTTACCTTTGAGCCGACGCCTGCAAAGGCTATGGCTAGCAGGAAAGGTATCAGAGTGGATTTTAAAGCGGTTTGAAGCCACATCCAGGCAGAGCCAAGAACCATGTTGTTGGCGGTATACGCGTTTAACCCAGCGCAGATCAATGAGTTGACCAAGAAAACGACGGCGAATAAAGGCACAGCTACCTTCGCCTTCAGATTTCCCTCACCGGACTCGAATCGGTTGAGGAAAAAGGTGGAGGCAAAGACTATTGGAGCGATCATGAATATCCTGATGGATTTTATTATGAGGGCTGGCTGGATATAGTCAGGGCTCAGTGCTCCGGCTGCGGCGATCACCTGAGCTGATTCATGGATTCCTGACCCGACCCATATCGCGTATACAAGTGGGTTCCCGAGAAGCCAGTTATGTACAACGGTGTTTGTGAATAGGTAAGGGTATAGGAACATGCTGATGAGCCCAAACAGGGTTATGCCGCTGATGGCTATGCCTATCTCCTCTTCTTTGGCGTTGATGGCCGGAGCTGTGGCTGCGATAGCTGATGCACCGCAGATGGATGTTCCAACTCCGATGAGTATCGCCAACCTGTTGGATATCCCAAGCCTCCTACCCAACGTGATGCTCGTTAAAAACGAGAAGCCGATAATGACCAACGCATTTATCGCCCCGATCCCCACCTCAAGCCACACAGATGCACTCGTAACGAGCCCAAGCACGGCTATGGTGAACTTTAGCAATTGGCTGCTCGTAAACCGTAGCCCGGTCTGAATGTTGTCAGGTATCTTGATTATGTTGCTAACTATGATGCCGAAGATGAAGCTCCACATGAGGGCGCTTATGGGCTTGTACTGGGTCCAGACGGCGAACCCGAAAAACGCTACTGTCAAGGCGAATAAGACGCCGGGAATATACTCTGTGATGTTCTTGAATCTGTCACTCAACGTTACAGCCTCGAAGATAAGGCTTCAATCATGGACGGCAATATAGTGTTTCGTTTACTACTCATCAATAGTTAACACAGTAGCCATTGATTAACGTTATAAAACACCGAGTCGGATACCCTTTAACATGAAAGCATATCACTACAAGGACATCGAGAACCAGGACGTACCGGCTCCAGCTGAGAAAGTAAAGATCAGGTGGCTCATAAACGAGAAACAGGGGGCACCTAACTTCGCCATGAGGCGCTTCGAGGTTGCACCCGGCGGCAGTACACCATATCACACTCACCCATGGGAGCACGAGGTCTATGTGCTTGAAGGAGACGCTGTAGCTGTCTCCAAGAAAGGCGAGAACGAGATTGGACCGGGGAGCGTCATACTGGTCGAGCCCAATGAGGAGCACAACTTCGTAAACACCGGAGATAAACCCCTAGTATTCCTCTGTATGATCCCGTTACAGAAGTAATAGTTTTACAAATCTGTATCCGGTATCCACTTTCTTTATACCCTTTTCTCCGAAACCCACTGATGAAGAACATGGTTCGTGTGCATGAATATAGAACACCATTATGTGTTTGTAGTGGGTTTTTACACACCATTCTATATAGCGTCAATACGCGGAGCCATTGTTAGCAAAGGGGTTAACAATATGAAGAACCGTCGATCAAAACTCGAAATCTATTTGGATGTACTGAAGGTAATCAAGGATGGCACTACAAAGCCCACAAGGATAATGTATGGCGCGAACCTCTCATGGAAATTATTGCAGGGAATCCTGAACAGCATGGCTGCACAGGACCTGATTGAGGAGATCGATGTCTCGGATAGCCGTGACAAACGGACAAACACAGTCTATCAGGTCACAACGAAGGGAGACAGCGTTATCAGGTACTTTGACCGCGCGAAGGGACTCATCGAGGTCGATGAGCCGGACTTTAACCCACTTCAGATAGCCAGGGGAAGATAAGAGCCCCAATTTTTTCTTTTTTTCAATATTTTATAGTTTTAGAGGTTTCCCGTATTCTTCGTCATAGAATATTTCATCGAATGGTTTTCTTCCTCTCGGCTCAGGGGTCTGGTCTGGGACGCCGATGGGTAGTATGTTGATGACAGCCATCTCCTCGGGTACTCCAAGCAGGTCTTTAACATCTTTCTGCTTGAATGCGCCGATCCAGCATGTGCCGTATCCCAGCTCCCAAGCCGTCAGCACCATATGCTCCACAGCGGTCATCACGTCGCGCTCAACCCACCTCTCATAGATTGCGGGGTCCTTCTTATCCATCGATAAAGAGACCGCGACGACACCCGCGTCACCGATCCAGTGCTGGTTGTTTGCTACCTCTGCTAGTTTCTTCTTTGTATCGGTGTCTCGTACTATGATGAATTTCCATGGCTGTTTGTTTCCGGCGCTGGGGGCTAGGCGTGCTGCCTCCAGTATGGTCTTGAGGTGTTCCTCGGGGATCGGTGTGGGTTTGTATTTTCGTACGCTTCTACGGGTCTTGATGGCTTCTATAACATGCATATACTTCACATGGAACACATTTTATATAAAATAAGAGGCGTTTCAAGCCAAGTATAAAATATAGTTGAGAGTATCCAGTATTATGGCAAAATATAGGATAGCCGTGGCGGATTTCAGCCACGAGACCTTGACTTTCTGCCCTGAACCCACGGATCTGAAGGCGTGGGAATCAGGTACCATCAAGTATGGACCGGATACCCTCAACACCGAGGGGGAGGGAAAGACGTACATCACGGGCTTTAAGGAGGCTTTTGAGAATCAAGAGGATTTTGAGCTGGTTGGTATACTGGACGCTGGGTGGCCCAAGACCACTGGTTATGGTAGCTGGGTCAGCACAGAGGCTTTTGATGTAATCACGGGCAGGATCACATCGAGGCTGGGGGAGCTCCGGCAGCTTGACGGGGTTTATCTCTCGCTTCACGGGGCGATGGCTGTTACTAATGTTCCGCGTCCTGAGGCTGAGGTTGTGAGGCGTGTGCGTAAGGTGGTGGGGGATGTGCCCATCATGGTGACTTTTGATCTTCACGCCAACGAGGATGTGGAGATGGCTAACGCTGCTGACGCGGTGTTTATTTTGAAGACTTATCCGCATCTGGACAGCCACGATATTGGGCATAGGGCTGGTGAGTGTATGCTGCGGACCTTAAGGGGTGATTTCAAGCCCACGATGGCTCATAGGAAGCCAAAGATAATATCCGCGAGTGTGTTCCAGGCATCGGAGTTCCTGCCCATGAAGCGTGTGTTTGATCGTTGCAGGGAGTGGGAGAGGAAGGGCGTCTTCTGTGCATCGGTTGCGCCGGGTTTCGCTTACGCTGATGTGCCCGATGTGGGTGCCAGTGTCTTCGTTGTGACAGATAACAATCAGGCATTGGCGGAGGAGTGCGCCCAGGACATTTACGACTTGATGTGGGGCCTCAGGGGGGAGCTTACCCGTAAGCTGCCGGGTGCACGGGATGGTGTGGCTGAGGTCATGCGGCTTGTGAAGTCGGGTACGAAGCCCATCGTCATCGCGTATCACGATGAACGCTTGGGGGATGGGACCCATGTGGTTAGGGAGCTGCTGGATCAGGGAGCCGTGAACTGGTGTAATACTTGCATAGCTGACCCTGACACTTTGAAGGTTCTCGCAGCCAATAACAAGGTCGGTGACACGGTCTCGGTTAGTGTAGGTGGCTGGCTCCATGAGATCAGCGGAGAGCCTGTTAACGTCACGGGGAAGATAGAGTATATTGGTCCTTTGGAGTGGGTTGAGACTGGCCCTATGGGACTTGGTGCTTCTCGCAAGATTGACCTGATAGCTCTTGTTGGGTTAGGGGATAACCGGCATGTGGTTATTACTGAGAGGCTCTATGCGCCTATGAGTGCTGATCCTTTGAAGGCTATGGGTCTGGATATGGGTTCGCTGGATATTGTGGAGATTAAGAGCCGTGTCCACCACAAGGCATACTGGGAGGGCTTAGATGAGAACACGGGTACTGTCAGGTATCATGATTTCCCAGTGGACCCGCCGGGTCTCGGACCAGCTGATCTCTCATTATTAGAGTACAAGAACATACCATGGGATATCTATCCAATAGGGGAGAAGTATAGAAAATAACAATACCTTTTAACATTTTTAATTAAAAGTATCCCTAGTTTTCCATTATTTTATAGAATAGCTTAAAAAGCGTCTTTCGTTTAACTAATTATGTCTGATCAATCACATTCTTATGAAGGAGATTTAGAGGTATTCAGAAGACTAAGTAGAGAATTAGACTCTGAACATCATGGGAAGTATATATTAGTGAAAAACGGCGAAAATCAAGGGATTTTCTCAAGTTTTGAAGATGCTCATCGGGAAGCACTTGAGAAGTTTGGAACAGATGATGTGGTAATCGGGCAAATTGGCGTAGAACCACCATTAAACTTCATAGCTGTGATGATGTAGATGGGATTGTTAACAATAGGCTACACATCATATCAAGTTAATCTAGACCCAAAGAATCCCAAAAATGTTCGTGTTTTACCAGATATCAGAGCCAGTCAAAATCAACTCTTGCAGAGGGGAATTATACTTCAAGTAGAAGTGGGAGTGGATGATCAAACCGCAGAGACACTTCGCCAACAGGGTAACGCTGTACCTCAATCTATCTCATGCCAGGCTCTCGTTGATACTGGAGCATCAGCGCTGGGTATTGAAACATCAATTGCCACACAACTAGGGTTAAGTAGAAAAGGGCAATCCACTAATCACACAGCGAATGGTCCAAGACAATGTTCTTTATATGCAGTTTCTCTCGATTTTCCTGGGACTTCGCTTAAAAAATTTCCAATCATTCAAGCATCAGATGTTAATTTATCTCAACAACCCTTCAAGGTACTCATAGGTCGAGATGTAATGAGCAAATGGCATTTACATTATAATGGTCAAACGGGAACTATTACGATAGCTGACTAACATTTATTTTAAAAAGAATAAGCTATGGTGAATGTCTAGAGACAACTTTATGACGGTAAAAGCTGATTCCTGTGGTAGGCACGGATTCTATATCATATTTTCAGTAAGGTTCGTTTAACCTGCAAAAAAACATAGCAGTAGGCATACTGGGAGGGCTTAGATGAGAACACGGGTACTGTCAGGTATCACGATTTCCCGGTGGACCCACCGGGTTTAGGACCAGCTGATCTCTCATTATTAGAGTACAAGCACATACCTTGGGACATCTATCCCATAGGAGAGAAGTATAAAAAAGTGCGATAGCCTCAATATTTGATTATTCTTTTTATAAAGTGTGAGAACTGAAAGTCCAGTATCTCAGAATATGCTTGTTACATGAGAGTCAACTGAATACCCTAGTAATTTATTCTTGTTTGAAAATTATAGTAGATGAGATGAAAACATGAGGTTAGTTCAACTCGTTTTTTATCTATTTGGATTTTGGATGTTATTTAGATTCATGTCTCGATTTATGTACGCTCCCATGACAACACCATTCATTTTTATTCTTAATGAGTTAGGGATAGGATTATTCTCAATATATTTTGCTAAATATCATCTTAAATAAGCCCATAATCTTTGTTATAGTGCTGGAAATTCAATATGCTTGTTACATGAGGCTAGAGAAATTAAATTTCTTGTGTTACATATTTAGATATAAAGTTATTTTGTTACATAAGAACCGTTTTGCTATTCACTGCGCGCACTCGTAAAGGTTTTATACTTTACATATAATCTGTGTATAGATGCTTCCAAACGCATACCTCACGGAGAGACAGCTTGAGATCTGGAGCCTCAGACGAAGGGGCACTAGTAAAGCCGAGATAGGACGCATGCTGGGCATAACCAGACAAGCAGTATACGACGCTGAGAACGTCATGCTTGAGAAAGTAGAGCTAGCACTAACCCATACGGCTCAGTCGAATATGATTGAACCACAGCATATTGATGCAACCAGAGGAATACTGCTTGGTTACAGCCCACAGACACAGCAACGAGTCATCATAACCTTCTCAGCACGCAACGGAGTTCAGACATGGCACTACCAGCAGCCTAACTGTGAGATGTGCAGAATGGTCTCCAGCTGCAGAAACAGACTCATCCAAGAAGCCGATGAGAGGGACATATATTTGACTGGTGAAGAAAAAGCGCTGATTCCATCGAAGCTGGCCCACAGGATCTTCTCTGAGATAATTCCGGAGTTGAAACCATGAATCTACATTCTTTGACCCTCCGATATCTTGGCTGGTGTCCTGGAGTAGACTCAATCGCCACATGGGTTCCCGACAAAGAGTATTCTGATAGACGAGTATTCGCATATTCCTTGTCCGTTGTTATTGTAATTCTTGGCCTTTCCTACTACTCCTTTGCTAGGAAGCCGCAGAGCTACTCGTGGGACATCGAGTTCACTGAGGCCCCCGTTGATGATATCACAGGCGATTACGTGGTGAGGAAGACGGCCGGCATGGACGGAATCTACAACATTAGTATCTGGGCTGAGTCAACGCCGGGGGAGTACATCCGGATACGGTTCACGGATGGGCGAGAGTACAACGTTCACGCTGAGTGGAGGATAAGCGACGGAGTGGTATGGCTGGCTCAGGAGGAGTATGGTTCACGTTTCGACAGCCCCTGGGGTATGCGCTCCTCGACCGCCTGGAAGGTCTACTCCAGCTCAAGGGACCAGAAAGTCCACATAAGGATCACGTACTGGAAAACGGAGCCCGTTCTACCACGCTAAAACACTCCTACCAATGGAGATTAATGGACTACTCTACTTCCAAGGAGGAATGGATATTGACACAATCAGTGAAAGTAGGGATGATAGTTCCAGACATGATTGACTAGACCGTAAATCGTACTCATACCAGAAATATTGATTGTCGGGCACCATCTCCATGATAGCCTCATCGTCCTCGTTGTACATGCGAAGCCTGAGTCTGTTTTTAATCCTCTAAAAGATGGTTATCTATGAAATCATATATTTCCAGACGGTATCTTGGATTCAGGTAGATGGATCTTCCATTGTTTTTATACCCGATAAGCCGTTCTCGGCTCAGTTGTTTTAACGCCTTTTTAATGCTACGGCCGTTTTCTTTGACATAGTTTTTCATCCAGTTTACCAGCTGGTCTGCGTCTTGGTGCCCGGTTCCCCAGTACCCGGATAATACTAGTCTGTTCAATATGTCAGCCATTATTTCCTGTGCACTCATCTCCCTCAAAGGCATCTAGTTCACTTACTAAACCCGTTAAGGTAAAGCCATATATACCTTGTCTCGTTGATTTTGTCCAGAGGAGTGCCCGGGGAATGTTAGCGGACAATAATCGTTATCGGGAGAACAGAGATTCAATCTATTTGGAGTTATTCGGGAGATCACCACAGACAAGGATACTGGACCTTTTCCTCGATAACCCTGCTTTCGAGTTCTCAAGGCCAGAGATCACTCAATCCCTAGGGATGGCTAAGGTCACCCTGTATGAAGTGTTTCCCTTGATTGTGAAGAGCGGCTTGGTTGTTAACACCCGTAAGGTGGGGAACGCGGAGTTGTTCAAACTCAACAGAGGATCAGAGGACGTCAGGTCTCTAATCTCCATTATACGCAACGTCTCAGCGAAAACCGCTGAACTAGAGCCGGAAAACAATGACACTGCCCCAATAGAGACGGATAAAGAAGAAAAAGAACTGCTTCTCACACTATAAACCAGCCACTCACCGACTTTCCTAAAGGTATCGAGGAAAGCCAGAGTCTAAAACAATGTATTCCATGAAAATATAGATAGTTCTCTCAACATTAAGGCATTTCAGAGACCTATTATCAAAGATAAAATTATTGCGCGGACCTTATGAGCCAGTGATCCTACCGGGTCCGTGGATTCGAATCCCACCAGCTGCGTCAAAGCTTTATCGGGAAAACTGTCCCGGTAAACCTTAAATGGTTGACTGGTTTAGTTTTTCTTAGATATGAATCAACAATGGATGGCTGCATTCACATATGCCGCCACCTTGGTTCTTCTAGCACAGTCACTAAGCCTCATGTACAGGACCAGTAAGGCGCCGAACTTCTCTGCGGGGATTTTAATGGTATTGGGGGCTTACACGGGTTACATATCCACCAAAATATATGGTATGCCACTATTCCTCAGCTTCCCACTAGCATTCATCACCGCATCAGCTGCATCACTGGCGACATACCTGCTAGTCATCAAACCATTGACTCATCGTGGCAGGAGCCCCGTCTTGATCACAATAGCCACAATAGGCGTCATGATAACTGGTGAGGCGCTAATCGGAATCCTCACGATTTGGATTAGGAACACATTTCATTTCGCGCCTACATCGATTTTTCTCTTGGAGTATGACTTTAAGATCGGTGCCCTCAGCGGAGTATTCCTAGTATCCGGCATAATCGCGTTAACCTCAGCGCTAATTCTTAGATATCTATTGAACCACACAACTCTCGGTGATTCTTCTCAACATTATTATGGAGTGAAAAACTGGCTTCTCGCTGGTGGCTTAGCAGGATTAGCGGGAGTTTTGATGGTTATACGTTTTCACGTTACCCCCATAGCTGGTAGCTATATTATGACATCGGTGTTCGCCGCTTGTCTCCTTGGTGGGATAGATAACCCGAAGGGTGCGGTGATGGGTGGCTTGATAGTTGGGGTCTCGGAGATTATGGTTACCACTCTTGGTCAGTACTTTATCGGGGTCTGGTTTGGAGATTGGAGATTTATTGTTCCATTATCCATCATGGTGCTTGTTTTGAGGTTCAAACCTGATGGCTTTCTGGGAATAGAAAACCCGGTTATCGAAGGCTACAACATTAAATGGATGACGGGAGGAAGAGCCCTCATCCTCTTGGGGATAATATTGATCGCTGGAGCGTCCTTTGTCGTTGCCTGCAACTATAACAGGACTCAGGCTCAGAACGGGTTAATCACCCAATTCGCAGACTACGACATAATAATAGCTGAGAGGAATAGAACCATAGCAAGCATCAATGTGGGCAACCTCACCCTCTTCAAGGCAAAGCTGATTCAAGACAACATCACCACGGTCTATGTTGAGCCATATGACAGTAGCTCAGATTCATTCACTTTCTATTATCCTTGGAGACACTGGTACTACAGGACTGATGTGCGGCTGGAATACACTGGGATATGCCAGTACCGGGTTCGTAACTGAATAAGGGGTTAGATTCAAATCCTGATAATAGATCATATAGTTGAGGGTTTTGACAGACAAAATAACGGATGATATCACATGGTATATCAACATCTCACCCGTCAACAGGTACCTGTTCATAGACATTGCCAAGGCACTCGGAGTAGCAGCCATTATCCTCCTAGGGGTTCAGCTATTACCATTAGGCAGCGATACTGCAGGCTCCATCACCACCATCATGTTAGGCGTCTTCACGCTCTGGGGAGTAGCCGTTGTATTGAAGCTCTTCACCTCATTCACAGGGATCAGCATACGCTTCATGCTGGATGAGGAGGGAGCCACCGCCATGACAGATGAAGGCAAGATGGGACTAAGCTACGTGGCTAAACAGGTCTCGACCATGAGATGGGACCCAATGCACGCAGGCTCCATGAGGGCAGCGAATATCAAGCCTGATAAGACCCAGGTAAAGTGGTCACAGGTTACCGGCAAGGTAGTTGACGAGGAGAGGAAGATCATCACTCTTCAGAAAGACGTCTTTGGGAACCTGAGACTTTACTGTTCAGAGGATAATTTTACCCGTGTATGCGGGTATGTTGAAGATATGCTCGTCTGAGTATCAAACAAGTTGATCGGGTTTTCTTTATATCCTGTAAAGTATTGTTTGAGCCTATGTACAGTTTCGTGGACGCTTACAGGGATGGAAAAACAGCGGAACAAGTAATCAAATACATCAAACAGGAAGCAGGAGACCGACGAATCAGGATCGTCCACGTCTGCGGAACCCACGAAGACGCCATAATGAAGAACGGCATCCGAAGCATGCTCCCAAAAAACGTCGAGGTCCTGATGGGACCCGGGTGCCCAGTATGCACAGTGCCACCAAACAAGATCGACTACATGATAAAACTAGCCGAAGAAGGAGCCATAGTAACCACATTCGGAGACATGATACGAGTACCCGCCGGACTTGGAAGCCTAGCCGACGCAAAAGCCAGAGGACTGGATATTCGCATAGTTTACAGCATCCATGACGCGGTGAAGATGGCTGAGAAGACCAGTAAAGAGGTGGTTCACTTCGCCGTTGGCTTCGAGACCACCGCCCCCACAACGGCGAGTGAGATAATCGCGAAGCCCCCCGAGAACTTTAGCATCTACAGTGCCCACCTGCTCATACCTCCAGCCATGGAGGCTTTGCTGGAGATGGGGGTTACACAGGTGGATGGCTTCATCGACCCCGGTCACGTCAGCACCATAATCGGGGAAGTCGGGTACCGAGAGGTTCAGGAGAAGTACCCTGTGCCACAGGTCATCGCGGGGTTTGAGCCACTGGACATCCTATTCAGCATCGCCCTCATCATCAAGCAGATCAAAGAAGGAAGAGCAGAGATCGAGAACACATACCAGCGAGCAGTAAAACCCGAGGGAACACCACGCGCACTCCAGCTACTGGACGAGGTATTTGTGAAGGAGGACGCCTCTTGGAGAGGAATAGGCACAATACCGAAATCCGGGCTCCAGCTAAGACCCGAGTACCAGCAATACGATGCATCCAAGAAACACGACATACTGGTAGAGGACAACTACACGATGCCAGCGGGGTGCAAATGCGGTGAAGTCCTCAGGGCAATGATCTACCCATGGGACTGCCCACTCTTCAACAAGGGGTGCAACCCAGATAACCCAGTTGGACCCTGCATGGTGAGCCACGAGGGAAGCTGCTACATTGCTGCAAGATACGGCGTCGAGGAAATATGATCAGGGCACACATCATCGTCGAGGGCAGGGTGCAGGGAGTAGGATACAGGGCGAACACCAGCAGATACGCCAACCAGCACGACTTGAAAGGCTGGGTACGAAACCTAAGAGACGGCAAGGTGGAGATACTTGTTGAGGGCGACCCTGAGATGATCGATAAACTCATTCAATGGTGCCACAGGGGACCCACAAGCGCACACGTGAGCCGGGTAGTTGTAGATAAAACAGA
>CAYUTB010000003.1:0-16600 GCA_964447425.1 uncultured Candidatus Bathyarchaeia archaeon | reverse complement strand
GTACCGATCTTCGACGGGAAAACCCCGTCAATCACAGGATCAACATAGACCTCAGCCTTCTTCCCCAACTCAACTACTCTTGGATCAGTATAACACTCAAAGAACTCACGCATGAACACCTTTCCCTCGACCAACGCAATAGCCACCGCCACCGCTGGATGATTCTGGGCATGCAACGGTGTCTCAGCCACCTTCAGCTGGTTCTCAGCCGTAACATGGTTCAAACCGATCCTGATCTTCACGATATCCTCAACCCTTATCTCATGCAGTCTCTGAAGCTCAAGAGCCATACTTATCGGCGGACACAGCTCATGGCAGCACGCGTAGGGCTTGAACTTACACTTCAGTATCTTATACTCGGAGCCTAATCCCTCAGTTAATCGCCCAAGATCATAACTATCAGCATGTGTCGCCAGTAACCCATACTTCCCCTCAAAGACAGTGGAAGGACCAGTATACCCCTCCCGAGCCAATAGCGCAGCGAGCACACCGTTCATCGCAGCCTTACCCGCATGCAGCCGCTTACTCATATCCCCGGCGGTAAGCCACTCCTCAAGACCAGCCGCCTGAATACCCGCCAACCCAAAGGCGTTCACCATCTCATCCTCGCCCAAGCCCAGTATCTTCCCAGCCGCAGCCACCGCGCCGATAGTGCCTACCACGCCAGTAGCGTGGAAACCCCGATCCCGGAGACCCGGGTACACGGAGCTATCCACACGGCAACTAACCTCGTACCCGGCTACCAGTGCGGTGATCAAATCCTTGCCGTTGACCTGCATAGCCTCGGCTGCAGCGAAAACCGCTGGAATAACACAGGAGCCGGGGTGCGCCCAGCTTGGTCTAGCGCCTGAGTCATCGGCGTCTATGCCGTGAGCCATGGTGCCATTCGCCAACGCGGCCATGATCATGGGGTATCTGCCATCGACGCCCATCACAGTGGATTGGGGTTCTCCCTTCATCTGCGTGACTACCGTGATGACCATCTGGCTCCAAGGCATCTCGTAGGCTCCGAGGATATTTCCGAGGGCGTCTAGGAGATGCAGTTTGGCTTTCTCGACCACCGGGTCAGGTAGCTCAGCGTAGCTTAGGTTAACCACGTATTTCGCGAGGATTCGAGAGTATTCGACCATACAGATTACCTTGTGCACAAGGAGGGGTAGGGGAAATATATCATTGTTATCAGAACGCTTAGTATGGCTATATCTATAAACCCAAAAACACAAGCATGAATGGTATGTTCTCTACCCTAGACATCGGCAACTTTTTTCTATTCATCTCAGGCTTTTTGATGATCTACACCGCATACAAGGACAGAGCCGTTTTGACTGGGTACAACTTCACAGGCTCCCTCATGCTCGCCATAGGCATCACCTTCGTAATAGTATTCTACCTTCAGGAGGGCTACTATGTCAGCACATTCCTAACCCTACCCAACTACCTGTACTGGATCGTAGTACTCACGGCTCTATTACAGCAGAAGAGAAAACAGGTTAAGTAGAATAACTAGATTTCACACCATGATATCCATCGATGAAGTATATGCAGCCGAGGAAGAGCGGACACAGGCACACCTCAAAACAGACGCAGACGCACTGGAGAGACTCATGCACCCCGACTGCACAATCATCAAACCAGATGGAACAAGAAAACAGCCCTAGCCAGCTACGTACCCGGAAAACGAGACTGGGAAGAAGCAGGGAGCACCATATACGCATCTACGGCTACACTGCTATTGTGATAGGGCTCTGGAGAGCAAAAGGCGTCAACAAAGGCAAACCCTTTGACTACTCGGCAAGATACACCTCAGTATGGGTAAAAGAAGGAAACAGACTCCGGATGATATCGGATCAAAGCACCGAAATACCATAAACTATTAGTTTAAATCCGAGTCATCACCCTCTACGCGCAAAGAGGCGAAAGAACATTGGAGAAAAACATAAGAGAATACTATCTGATGATCATCAGCGGAACCCTCACAATGTTCGCAGGGGGATTCGTGTGGCCCATATTCGCACCATACCTAAGAACAGAGTTCACAGCCCCCCTCCAACTAGTAGGATTCGCCGTATCAGGATACTTCCTCCTCAGAATGCTAGGCGAATTCCCCATAGGAGTCCTCAGCGACAAAATAGGACCCAGATACCCACTAGTAGCCGGAAGGATACTCGCCGTCATAGGCGCCTTCATCTGCTATAGGACTACCAGCATATGGATGCTCATATTCGCCAGAGTCATCTGGGGACTGGGGGACGCCAGCTTCTTCTGCATCGGCATGACCTATGTGAGCAAGCTATTCACCAGCGAGAAAAGAGGCAGAGCCCTCGGGGTATTCCAAGCGGTAGAGCTCATCGGCAGCTTCCTAGGCCAAACCATAGGCGGCTACGTCGCAGGGTTATATGGGGCGAGAATAAACTTCCTCGCAACCACGATAATGGCGGTAATAGCCCTAGCCTCAGTCACCCTCATCAAGGGTGATGGATCAACCATACCAACGAAGGCAAGAGCCTCATTGCTCCCGAGCAGGGCAGAGATGAAAAAGGTCCTCAACAGGACAGTGATCGTGGCATGTATCATCAATCTGGTATGTATGATGAATAACAATGGGATCCAGGGCACAATACTGCCTATTTATATCACAGAGACCATCGGACTCGACCTGACACTGTACGCGTTCCTAGTCTCAGCCAGTACGGTGGGAAGCGTCACAGGGAACCTATTGGGTGGAACCCTCAGCGATAAAATGGGTCGGAAGAAAGTGCTCCAAGCGGGATTCATAACCGGAGTCATAGCCCTCGCGGGAATCACATTATTCACGGGCTTCTACCCACTGCTACTCATGATGTTCTTGAACGGCATCTTCTGGGGAATAGTATACGGTGTAGTGCCAGCGTACATCGCAGACGCTGTACCAGATGAGGTGCGTGGCATCGGCATCGGTACCTTCAGAACCTTCATGGATATGGGTGGCTTAATCGGGCCAATGGCGATGAGTATGTTAGCCGAGTACGTAGGCGGTACACAAGGCTATCTCTACACATTCTACTTTGGAATAGTGATGGTTCTCGGGCTAATCGTCCTCACATCGACCCTAAAAGACACCATCACTAAAACAGCGCCAATTATCCATTAAATGAGCCTCGAACAACGAGCACAACTAAAGAAACCAGTTTTTAGTATCACCTAAATTGACTATACAAAAAACGCGGAAACCCTCGTTTTGGTGATCAATTTTTTATATTTTAATCTTTGACTAAAACAGAGATGACTCTATTTGAGTGAATTAAAACCGCTCATAGATTCCCTGGACTATGTCCAGTTCCACGTCACAACGATTTTTGGGGAACTCAAAGCCGTAGAATTTCCCGCAAAAATATGGCCAGAGATGTGCGAAGGCACAGGCGTCGATGGCAGTAGTCTAGGTTTCCTCACTACAGAACAGAGCGATATGCGGATATCACCCGACCTTTCCACATTCGCCGTAACTCCATGGGACACACGTGTCGCGAGGATAATATGTGACGCCACCACCAACGAGGGCATCCCACATATTCTCTGCCCAAGAGGCTTACTGAAACGAGAGATCGCGAAAGCAGCTGAGAAGGGTCTCGGCTACCACACCCGCCCCGAACTAGAATGGTACTTCGTGACAGAGGGATACGAACCCGCGGATACCGCTGGATACATGGACACACTGCCATTCGACAGTTACGCCAGCCTACGCAGGACCATCATCGATGACCTCATAGAGATGGGGGCAGGCGTCAAGACCATACACCATGAGAACGGACCAGGACAACAGGAATTCGAGTTCACCCCAGCCAACGCCCTTACCCAAGCGGATAACACACAGACAGCGCGAATGGTGATCAAAACGGAGAGCCTAATGAATGGAATCATAAGCACATTCATGCCAAAACCCTTCCCCGAGGAAGCGGGAAGCGGTCTCCACATACATCAATACCTCACACTAGACGGGGAGAACATATTCAGCGACCCCGACAAGGGCATCAGCGAGTTCCTAATCCACTTCGTGGGTGGAATCATGGAGCACTGCGACGCCATGACAGCAGTACTAAACCCCACAACTAACAGCTACAAGCGACTTGTACCCGGACATGAGGCGCCAGTCTATAAAAGCTGGGGAATCTCCAACCGCACAGCCTTGATAAGAATACCGGGCTACGAAAAGCAGGCAAGAATAGAATACAGGGCAGCCGACGGCGGTACAAACATATACCTAGCATCTGCGCTGCTTCTGGCAGCCGGTCTCGATGGCGTAAACAAAAAGAGTGAACCAAATACGCCTACAAGGGAGAACATCGAGAAGATCTCGGAGAAGAGGCGCAGAGAGCTGGGGATAAGTCAGCTACCAAAAGACCTTGACGCGGCCCTTGACGCGATGGAGGCCAGTGGCTTCATGAAGCAGATATTGGGCAAGGAGCTCTGCGATATCTGGTTGGACGCAAAAAGACTGGAATACAAGGAGTATAAAGAGGCGGAGCGCCTAGGTGAGACAGAGGCACATAACTGGGAACTCAAACGTTACCTAGAACGCATCTAGGGAGGGGAGGAGGAGGGCAAACCCATCCCAACCGAACACAGCACTCCAAACGGGAAACCAGCCCCAGAACAGCCCAGATCATATGCTGCTATATGACGAAAAGCGGCATGGTAACCGGGCAAACAGTGCACAAAATCCGTATGGTAAGAAGAAAAAGTGGCGAGCCCGGGGGTATTCATGCTCTATACCAAAATAGCATTCAGATATGAAGTGATAAAACGTCCAGAAACAACAGTAAAATCATCTGGGGTGAAGAGGAAGCCCCTTACATCACCAATGTAGCCGGATCTATCACTTAAATGAGTTAAGTGACGGAACTCGCCTCGTTTTTTACTCATACTTCAATATGTGATTTTGGCAGGAGCAGTAATCGTCTGCTGGTTTCTTTGTGTGTATATAGGATTTGAGTATTTTTTCCAGTAATTGAAGCGATGTGTCTATGGGTTCTACTTTTTTTCTATTCCCAGAGTTTTTTATTGTTATGAACAGGCTATCATTTGCACCCATAGTAATCTCCTCGATCATATCATATTTCACGTCCAAGGTTTTCTTATCCGTGTTGTCTAGCCCGCTTTGGAGGAACATCAGCCTTGTATCGGTGGGTACTAAGAATCCTCTCATATTATCTATGCAACACTCAAAGTAGCTCAAAACTTCCTCGTTTCCCTCAGTGGTTCCGAACTTTTCGTGTACATCAGTAAATGCAATCATCCGTACTCATCTCCTGAACTATACTAACTAAAACCGATGGTATATGCTTTAGGACCATATCGTTAATACTATTACATACTTACTCGAGGGGTTTATCTAAAAACGGAGACAATAGTATAACCAGACGAAAATCAGCACAAGCTACATAAACAAAACACACAACAAAAAATTAGGATAATTGAAAAAAGAGGACGCAACTATTCGAAGGTTTTTACTACCTTCTCATAATCGGATGCCTGAACGTTATCCAGCGGAGATATCGCCCCATGCATACATGTTCTGATACAAGTGTGACAGTATATGCACTTGAAGGGATTCCACTCGATCTTCCTCTCCTCAGGATAAACTTTGATAGCCACTGAAGGACAAACTCTTTCACAGTCCTGACATTGATCGCATTTGCTAAGATCAAAGAAGATTTCTCCCCTTGTCCCCATTTCAATGATTAATATAGGGTCGGTCATCTAGTTCTCCTCCTTTATCTCGGTTATCCGTTCCGTACAGCTTATGCATGGGTCTATGCTGTGAACGATCGCCGGGATATTCTGTTTGTAGTCTCCTGTGAGCATGGTTAGTAGTGGAGGTATATTGGGCATTGTTGGGGTCCTTATCTTCAATCGTTCAAGGTGAATCGTCCCATTTCCCTTGCCATAGTAAAACACCTCGCCTCTTGGCTGCTCTGTTCTATAGACCACTTCGCCTCTCGGGAACTCTTCGCATAATACAGCTATCGGACCCTCGGGCATCTGTTTTAAGGATTGTTTGATCAGTTCAATGCTCTGATATGTTTCATCGAGCCTTACAAGTGCCCTTGAATAGACATCGCACCCATCATATGTAATGGGCTCAAAGTCTATTTTTCCGTAAGCCTGGTACCCGTTGGTTCTCATGTCCTGTGGGATTCCTGAAGCACGGATAACTGGTCCAACTGCTCCACTGTGGATCGCGTCTTTCTTTGGGAGCAATCCGATTCCAACAGTTTTCTTAAGGAATTCTGGATCCTTTCTGAAGAAATCAGCCCAGTTATCCATCTGGTTCTTCAGCAATTCTAGGTCGGTTAGATACTTGTTCGCGAGTTTTTCGTCCAAGTCCTTAACGGCTCCCCCGATCATAGTAGTACCTAGGTGTATTCTGTGACCGTTTGTCGCCTCGTTAAGCTGTAAGATGATCTCTCTGTCTCTCCAGATTTTTAGGAATAACTCCTCGAAGCCAACTGCCTCGGCAAATAATCCCAGCCACAGCAGGTGACTCTGCAGTCTAGCTAGTTCACCCCACGTGGTTCTGAGGTATTCTGCCCGCTCAGGTATCTCGGTGTCCGTCAGTTTCTCGATTAAACCCGCATAGGTCTGCCCGTGGATTACATTACAGATACCGCAGATTCGCTCACACAAATATAGGTTTCTTCTATAATCATTGAGCTCTGCGGCTCTCTCCAGTCCACGGTGAACATACCCAATTGCTGGATCAACTTTAATGATCTTATCTCCATCCACGTAGAATTGGAACTTTATTGGTTCAGGAAGTAATACATCCTGTGGACCAAATGGGAAAGTCGATATTTTGTGTTCATTACTCATTCCAGTCGCACCTCCAGCATCGTCCAGCTTCTTTAACCGCTGTGCAATTATCGAAACATTTCTCAACCTCAATAAAGTTCAGAATTCTCGAATCTGGCTTTAGCACAGGTAAATCTACCTGCGGGATTTTTTGTAGCTCGTCTTTGTTTATCGGCCTTGATACATATTCCGTTAGGTCAGGGAGCTCATCTTCCAAACCTGCGCCGCCTAGATATTTATCGATCTCAGAAGCTGATATGCGTGCATCCCTGATGGCTGCGATTACACTAGATGTACCGTTAGCTGCGTCACCACCAGCCCACACATTCTCATGATTGGTTCTACCATTCTCGTCTATTACTATGTGCCCTCTTCTGTTGACTTCAACATTCATTTCAGCGGGTACTTGACCGTAATAGCCAATGGCTGTAATGATGGTGTCGGCTTCGACTGTTGCACCGCTTCCTTCTATTGATACAGGACGACGCCTTCCAGACTCATCCGGTTTTCCAGGAACCATTGACTGGAAATAGATCTTCAACGGTTTACCGGGGAATATCTTGATCTGACTACTTAGGAAGTCAAAGTTAACGCCTTCCTCCATAGCACCATGAATCTCATGGATACTAGCAGGCATCTCATCCTCTGTTCTTCTATAGTACAGAGTAACTTCCTCAGCGCCAAGCCTAATAGCCGTTCTAGCTGTATCGACCGCGCTGTTACCTCCACCGATGACAACGACTCTTTTTCCAATCTTGGGTTTCTCGTTTCGTACATTAACCGCCGTGAGGAAGTCTATGAAGCTAATTACACCTTCACTCTCCTCGCCCTCACAGCTAAGATTGTTACACTTATCCGCCCCGATACCTAAGAAAACAGCATCAAACTCGCCTAACAAATCGTCGAGACATGTTACATTTGAGTTCAATTTCAACTCTGCCCCAACTTCTTCAAGCCGCGCCATTAGCTCAGCGTTCATCAGGTCCTTTGGCAATCTATACTTGGGAATACCCCAAGCCATAGCACCACCAAGATAGCTGTTTCTTTCAAACAAGGTTACTTTGTGTCCAAGCATTCCAAGGAAGTAAGCAGCCGTCACACCAGAGGGACCACCTCCAACAACAGCAACACTCTTACCTGAAGGAGGCTTACAATTAATCTGTCGTTTTAGACCACCGTTCTCTTCAGCGAATTTATCAGCTGCGTATCTTTTCAGTGCCCGTATCTGAATATTTTTTGTCTCTAGTTGCTGACGGCAGGCTTCCTGACAGGGAGCAAAACAGACTCTGCCCAGTATAGCGGGTATAGGTGCATTATTGATGATAGTATTGTATGCAGCGGATGCGTCTCCCTTCTCAATTTCTCGAATATATTTTGGAATATTGACCTTTCCGGGGCACTCTAATTGACATGGTCCAGATTTTCTGAATATTGGTGGCTGGGGACCCACTGAGGGTTTTAGAAGTGTAATGGGGCTTGATTCAACCTTTAACATCTCGCCTTCAAAATCAACGGCAAGATCGTCAAAACTAAGTTTAAACAAGTCCTGTAACTCGTTTTCGGCTATAAATGCAGCCATGTAAACGTTGGTAATGCTCTGGATTGGTTTGTCTTTCTTTGCCACCATGCGTAAACTATTTACACGTTTGTTGACTTCGAAGTGATAGATTAATTCGACTTCACTGCCATTTAGATCGTTTGTTGTAATGGTGATGAATCTTGCATCCTGTTCTTTCAGTTTTTTTACTGAAGATAGGAGCTCAAGAGCATCCACCTTTTTTTCCATAGAACTTGGTTTAGTTATCTCGCAAATCATTCTGGTTTGCTTCCCTGAGTTAATTTTTTGACCGCTAGGGTGATTGCGTGGATGATCTGTTCTGGTCTAACAGCGCAGCCAGGGATGTAAACGTCCACTGGGATGACTTGGTCAATGCCGCCTAGAGTGTTAGCGCAGTTATGGAATAAACCACCAGTACACGCACAAGTACCCACAGCAAAGACAAGTTTGGGCTCTTGCATCCTCTCGTAGATGCTTTTTAGAACCTCCTTGTTCCGGTGGTTCACAGGCCCAGTTGCAACCAACGCCATTGCTTTTGATGGGTCTCCCACCCTGTAAATGCCCAGTTTTTTAATGTCATCAGTACGGGTGAGGGTGGCGAGAATCTCGATATCACAGCCATTACAGCTGCCACAATCAAAATGAACTACAGAGATGCCGCTGATCTCTTCTTGTGTAGTCGATTGACTATCCAAAGGATGCATTTAGTGTATCACTTTTCCCGAATGGACGGATAGTTATGGTTACCCTGTAGATGAGAAATCGCTTTCTTGGGATCCCATACACCATTTGCCCCATAGTGATCAAGGTCCATTATGAGACAATGTATTATTTTGCGTTTCAACCCAAGATTATCGAAGACGTGTAATGCGCCTTCTTTACCCGATTCACCCGGTAAGTACATCGCATATCCCTTTGGAGGAACGCCATTGATGGCAAAAAAAACCGCACCTACCTGGTTCTCCGCACAGGGGGATTTATGTATAAACATCTCATGTAGAGTCTTGTCTTGTTGGGTCTCCAGGATTTTCTCCTGAACCTGTTCTAATGTTAGTGCCTGCATTTTTAATCTCCACCTTCTGCTTTTGCAGATTCATTTAGTACAATTGATCTAGTTTGGAGTATTTTTGTGACGGTAATTTCTGGCGTTCGTTCATTTCGCAGTTCATCTAGAACTGATTTCCGTTTTGTAGCTCTCATCATGTTTCGTCTATCGCACTCTTTTGCGACAAGCCGCTGCACGAGTGAACTATCCCTCTCCGCTATGTTAAGGGCTAATCGGTCCCTTTCCTCACAGTCAGTACAGATGGTGTCAACAAGATGGAAAATATTATCCTTGTATGCAATTAGGCTGTCGTAGAGTCTCTTGAACTCTGCATCCATTTCCTGATTTGTGATTCCTGGTCCAAGAAAAACCAAGTCTTCTTTTGTTTCCGATCTAGGTTTATTCATTTTCCTTACCGTCGATATCATCTACCCCATACTATAGTATATGCCTTCAGCTATTATCGTTAGTGCTAATATGTATCAATAAGAATTATTACGTGTCGTTGGCGATGCTAGGGACCAATTCATCTAAAAATAAAACTATTATTGTCGATAAACACGAATTAAAACCCAATAAAAAACAGAATTTGGCAAGACCAATATCCAAGTTAGCGAATAGTTAAACCATAGAAAAAAAGTATCAGAAATTCAACTTTTGTCGATTACAGTCATTAAATTATTTAACAACCAGTATTGGTTTTGTACAATGGTTAACGATCTGATTTGAAATACTGCCCAAAAAACATCCAGTTAATCCACCTAAACCTCTACTACCAATAAAGACCAAGTCAACATCCTTCTCCTCAGAAGCCTCTAAAATTTTTTGAACAGCATTCCCTTTCTTAATCTGAGTTGTTACTTTCACATCAGGATGCTTTTCTTTAATCGCCTTTTTAGCTTCTTCAAGCACACTTAGATGATAAGACATGATGGCTTTTTCGTAATCAATATTGTATTCCGCCGTAAACCCACCCACGCTTGTATATATTGTTGGGGTCGGGGACACCACGGTTAGTATTTTAAGTTTAGCACCCCATTTTCCAGCTGAAATTGCTGCGTGTTCAATTGCATGTTTACTTGGTTCTGACCCGTCTGTCAATACAAGAATTGTATTATACATATCTTATCTGAGCTATCTTAGCAAAACAACAGTATATGCTTTCAGCCATAACCGCTATTACTAATATGTACTAACATGGAATAGTTTTCCTTATATAGAAAATATTAACCATAACAACATAGTTTATAGGGTATGGAACGTCGAAAAATCTCTACACTTGGAAAATATTCACTAGTTGTTACATTACCAAAAAACTGGACAAACATGAACAAACTGAAAAGCGGCGATGAGGTTTCCTTAAAAATACAAGGCGACGGATCACTAGTCATTCATCCTAGCTTAAATTTTGATGGAAAACAAAATGAGATTGTTCTACACACAACTTTCCAAGAAGACGTTAGAATGATTCAACGTAAAATTATAGCGTGTTATCTAAATGGTTATGATAAGATAGAATTAGTCTCTGACAAAAACTTTACACGTGAACAACAAGAAGGCATTCGTTCTATTGTAAAATCACTTTACATGAGAATATACGAGTCTCATGTGGATAAGGTTATTCTCCAAGCATTTATGGATGAATCCTTGGCCTCTGTAATCTCTGGAATTGAACGAATGCATATTATTACTAGTTCAATGGCAAAAGACATGATAAAATCTTTGCGAGATTGGGATCTTAGTATGGCTAAATCGGTTGTTTCTCTTGAGGAGGATGTTGATCAATTTCTTTTTTTCCTAACCCGTCTTTTAAGGACAGCTTCACACAATCCATCACTGGCAAGTAAATTGCAGATTTCAATAAGCGATTGTTTAGATTATCATCTATTAATAAATCGAATTGAGTACATCGCAGATCATATTACAAATATTGCTGAATCATTTATCGAGTTACATCAGTATCGAGAACAAATCTATGAACCCGGCATGAAGGTCATAATAAATGCATTATCCAAATCTTTTGAATACTATGACAAATCAGTTGAGGCTTTTTTCGAGGCTTCTTTAGAAGACACTGGACAAATAATTGATTACGCATCCGAAAGCAAACTAATTGACGATGGCCTTCAAGACTTGCCACACATAGATGAAGCCGAGAGTCAAATTGTTGTTCTATGCCATTCAATAATGGATGAAATAGGCTACATTAGAAATATCACAGCAGACATCGCAGAAATAACAATAGACAGGTATTACAACCCACCCTAATTTTATACACAATTACCCTACATCCAACTCATCCTAACCCTAACAGGTGCAATCCTTCTTTCACTTTGTCTCCATCGGCCTTAAGTAAAATAAATCAGTTAAAAAAATGTAAAAAGATTACACTATCAAAGTGGCGAGCCTGAGGGAATTTGACCCCTCGACTTTTTTGATTTTTCAACCTCAAAACCAATTGCCCAAGTCGGGTTGGATGCTCCTTAAAACAGTGTCACTGTCTCCATGATTCCCTTTCAGCGTAGAAATGGCTGATTCATTCTTTTGAAAACAATCAACGACATCTACCCACGAATTGTGGTGTTTGGTGAGTTATAGGGAAATGTTGGAATCTGAGATCTGACAACTCTCTCATATTACTTCTGACATTCTATTGCAATATTCTTTTGGATTAGAATCAGAATATTATCCTAAGAACATAGGGGGGAGGGGGGTCAACCCATTCCAGCCAGAATAGGTTTGTTATGAGTAAATCCAGCCCCAGAACACCCCCGATCGGATCTCTTTTGGTTGAAAAAACTGGTAGAGTGATAAAATTAAGTGGCGAGCCCGGGGGGATTTGAACCCTCGGCCCCAGGCTTAGGAGGCCTGTGCTCTATCCATGCTGAGCTACGGGCTCGCGCGACTTCTTGTACGTGTCTTCTGATTTAAAAATACTCCTCAGACCCATCTGCTTATGAGACCAAGCCTTTCGATGATGATTGCTTTCAATATGCGAGAAATACATACCCCACACGATACAAAAAGAGGAAAAAGAAATATGCTTCGTTGATGTAAGGGCATCAATATATTTATCGTCACACATCTATGCGACAATATTGGTATAAAAAGGTCAAAGCCCTATTAAATACCCCTAGAAAACCCCCTGAAATTGTGACCAGCGTGTAACCGAACTATAATATAGAAAGTACATACCATATAGAATTGCCCAAGTGGGAGCGGAAACCGGCTCAAGAAGCGAAAAACCGAAGACCGCGGAACGAAGAAGATGGGCTTCAAACGGACTCAACCGGCTTTGGCTGGATGAAAAACCGGACATCTTCAAGTGAGAACACTTGGGCACTGCATTTTGGAGAAATTTTACAGCAAAAAAATGGATTATAGGAGCTTCCTTTGCAGCTCTAGTAGACGGTCAATCTCCTCAAACGTGTTGAAGAAGTGACAAGAGACCCTCAAGCCGCCCACACCAGCAGCGTACCTGTGAGCCACAACTATACCATCCTTCTTCAAAGTATCATAGATCTGCTGATTCTTAGCGAAACTACCAGTGTTATAGGTGACGAGTGCTCCACGTTCACATGGCTCCTCAGGGGTATTCACCTTCACGGGCTGCTCCTTCAACCCTTCAATCAGGTACTGGCTGAGCTCCGCGGTGCGTTTCTCGATACTCGCTGAGCCAAGCTCGTTAAAGTACTCTAACGCCGCGTGGTAACCCCAGTGGAACTCCTCACTCACACAGCCCCTGTAATGCTTCCTTGCGTCCCTGTACAAGGGCTTCAAATAACTAGCGTGATTATCATGATCAGGCTTCTCCCAAGGGGCACCACTCGCAAACGCCTCCTCAACATTACCATAATACCTGTAACTGGGCTCAAAATCATCCCAAATCCCCTCACGGATATAGAACACACCCGTCATGGCGGGACAGCACATCCACTTCTCGCTACCAGCTGTGAAGAAATCGACACCAGAATCATGCAGATCGATCTCAACCGGACCCATGGCCTGATAGCTATCATCCACGAGATACGCCCCATGTTCATGAGCTACCCCCGATAAAGCCTTCATATCATACCTGAGCCCACTAGTCCACTCCACGCGGCTAATGGAAACCACCTTGGTCCTATCATCCACAGCCTTCTCAAAGTCCTCAGTACTGATCAACCCATCCTCATGTCTGATACGCCGGATCTCCACACCCTTCTCACGGTATGGGAACCAGACAAAAACATTGGAGGGATAACCCAGATCAGTCACAACTATGTTATCACCCCGCTCCAAAGGCATCATATCAGCCACCATATTCAACCCCTGAGTAACACGGTTAACATAACACAGCTCCTCACGCCTACAGGAGAGCATCTTAGCGGCCTCACCCAGAGCATCAGGGTTCTCCACCTGCTCCTCATTCATTCTATGAGCCCACCACTGCTCGGTGGCGTCATGAACCCGCCTCAACGTAGGGCCATGAGCCGCGCTATTCATATATACAAGCCTAGAGAGAATAGGAAACTCTTCACGAATCTTTTCAATATTCTTCACGATATCCATAAATGTACAGCACCGCAGCGAGTATTTTTCAGTTACCAGTGAACCCAACCTGCTTCAAATACCAAGAACACACCTATAGCCATATGACACGTAAAATCGAGCTTGAGTGGCCAAGCATACAAGTCACAGTCACAGCCACTCTCCTTGAGGAAGAGGAACCAGAGCTCAGCCAACTTTTCTGGGATAACCTGGAGCACCCCCTCAGACTCTTCTGCAGACACCCGGTCAGTACAGGCGAGGAATTCAGCGCCGCCGCCCGACCGCCAACCCACCCAGTAAAAACCGGGGTCATACTGGGGAGAAACAAACGGATGTTCTGCGAGATCCCACCGGGCAGCATAAACTACAGCGTCCACGGAGGCTACGGAGGGCTCAGCTGCTACTATGGACAATGCACAGAACCCATCATAGTAAGCGGCGCAGTGGTAGCCAAGGTCAGCGAAGACCAGATGCCTTTACTCAGAAAAGCCGGGGAAGCCGTATGGGATCACTACTACATGAAGCACACCCCCATCATCATGAACGCGAGGAGGAAAACAGAATGAGCCAGTGGCAAAAAGTAAAAACCATGATCGAAACAGACCTCGACCGCATCTTCTGGGAAGAACCCGAAGAGATAACCATGTGCAAAAAAGGCATCTACCCCAGCGGAGCAAACGTAGGCGGACAGATACTGGGAAACCTAGTATTCCTCATAGCAGACACACAGGCTATGGGCTGGAAATGCGCCAAACCAGCGGTAACCTCAGCATTAAAAGACCCAGACATCAACCTAGAGACCTGCAAAAAACTATGGAGATACAGCACACTCCACATCGCAAAGATGCTGGGAAACCAGGCCCCCCCAGGCTGCCCAGCCCCATGGCTCAACGTCCCCAACCTATACAGGTTCAGCGTAGCCATCGACGAAGCACTACCAAGCGTAAAAACCAAGGACGAGCTGGAGGACCTGCTCTGGAGCTGGTTCAACTACGTAGACTGCCTAAACAGATGGTTCTTCCTAGTCTTCCCATGGCACCTAGGAAAAGAGTTCCAGCTAATCACACAAACAGATATAGCGGAACTGGACAAGCTGAGCAGACACCGGTTCTAGGCAGAATCACCTGCCCGAATCCTTTTTTCAAACATCAATGATATACAGTTTATGTCAATCGAGGAAAGATGCCACACAGCGCTACACATCGTAAAAGGCGCTATAGTACAGGTTCTTGGAGAGGACGCGAAGTGGAGCACAAGCGCAGCCGTCGATGGGTCACATGGAAGAATAGCAGTAGAGTATAACAGAAAACCCACAGACGAGGAAATAGAAAAAATCCAAGAAAAAATAGACCAAAAGATAGCAGAAGACGCAGAGATAGAGATCCATAAAATGAGCAGACGAGACGCCGAGACACGTTGGGGAGACTGGATCTACGACAAGTTCCCATTACCCGAATCAATACAAGAGGTCACAATATTCCACCTACCAGACTGGAACGTGAACGCATGCAACAAAAAACACACAGGCACCACAGGCGAAATAGGATCAGTAAAGATCACGAAATCAAGATACCGTAACAGTAAACAGGTACTAGAAGTAAGCTATGAATTAGAATAATGGGATTATCTTCCCTTGCCCTTGCTGCGCTTGAGTCTCAGGTTCTTGCTGTGGCATTTACGGCACTTTGTAGCATTGTATGGATTGGTTGCGCCGCAGGTCCTGCACACGGATTTCTTGATCCTGGCTTCTCTAGCGATCTCGATTTTAACTGGGTCTCGTAGTGACATTGTCTGTTCCCCTGTAAGCTTGAGTGAATACAGGGTCCCCGTATATAGATATTTCTTAAGTCCTCGGCATAAAATCGGTGAAACAGGTTTAGAGTGTCACCAATAAATATCGTCTGTAATTACAGACGAAATAATTTCTCTAACATGTTTTATCTGTTTGATGGGAAGGAGATCCAACGCTCAGAGTCTCGTCGAAGACTTATATGAGGTTGATGACAGGGAAGGCATTTTCATCATTGTGTACGATTTTCATGGCTTCAAACCCAGCAAGAGGTTCTGGGAGAACCTGAAAAGGATCAGCGATGAGAACAAGGAAACAGGGTTAATTCAGTACAGCGTATACAAAGCATATGGAGTAAAAGAAGCCCTTGTAGTCTCAAAACTCGCAGAGAATTATGGCGCGGAGACACTCATATTTTCGGTGGAGGAATATACACAATAGAAAATAACGTCTGTAATTACAGACGATATTATTTCGCCCGTATTTACGGTCGAAATCACGGCTTGTAGGCGATACAATCCATCTCAACGAGGAAACCAGGGATCACGAGACCAGCCACACAGGTTACCCTCGCGGGCAGCTTATCTCCGAAATAGCTTCTGTAGACCTCGTTCATGTTTCCCCATTTCGCCTGTTCTCCGATGTACACACTTACTTTTACTATGTCATCCATTGTTGCATCAAACTGCGCTAGTGCTTCCTTGAACTGTTTCATTATCTCGTGGGTCTGTGCCTCGATGGTGGTTAATTTGTTTCCTTGGTCGTCTTCGTTGGCGGCTGTGCCGCTGATGAATATGTAGTCGCCTGCTTTTACGGCTGAGCTGAATGGGTATTTCTCCATCCCGGGTTT
>CAYUTB010000002.1:54196-56140 GCA_964447425.1 uncultured Candidatus Bathyarchaeia archaeon | reverse complement strand
CTCTTTATTATTTCGCAAAATGGCTCGTGATTCCTCCAGAGGCCCCTCCCACGCACATTTGGGACAAACATAACACTTCTTACTGGTGTCGGTTTGACAGAAAGCTCCACACTCTGGACAAAATTTCAACTTGAAACCACCAATCCGCAAACTAACGCGAATGAACAACTATTAAACGTTATGCAGGACCCCAATGTCTCGAAGAATAATACCCGCAATCCGCAGCGCCTCACACCCGGAATCCCCGTAAATTACATCTAATACCCGCCTAGCAGACGCCTCATCAATACCAGTAGCTAAAAACACCCTATCCTTGTACAGGAACATGTGCCTTGAATCAAAAGAGACGTCTTTTACCTGCATTAACACGGGTTTTCCGGTGTTCTCCCACAGTTCCGCTGCGCCCACGTAATCAGACAAACCATCATCGAGAAGAATTAAACGTATCTGACCAAAATGCCTTGACTCAGTTAACATCCCAGAGATGAGCGCGACCAAAGATGATTCGCCTCTTTTCACTAATACTCCATCAAGCGTCTTATTCCCTCGATATACAGTGCCCACGGCTAGATAACCAGAAGCTTCTCGATGCGCGGTTATTCCAGCAACTCGGAACTCTTGTTTTATCTGTGAAATATGAATTTGTTTCAGGGATATCCCTGTTTAAAAAATGTTTAGAGATCGGATATGTTTTTCTCAAACTGGGTTAGAAATTCATCCAGTTTACCGTCAGCGTTAACAGCTGCCTTCTTTATGACTCCGAGCATGTCATCGCCCTTCCTAAGCTTGATAAAGAGCCTGCTGCGGTCCATCAGTGGATGAGGCTTGCTGTATCCAGCCATCTCCACGTCTTTGTTCTCGATGAGGCTGCTCTGGAGCAGATTCAGTAATGTGTGACCTTCACCGCTGAAATCAATCTCGATGTAGCCGGTCTCCCGTTTGGTTATATTTATCTTCATACCAGTTTCTCATTCCCGTAGCTTTTAGCGGTTTTTCTTCTCTCCACCCTTCCACAAGCAGGGCATATCAACTTTCCCTGTTTATCCTCAAGGAGACCACCACATCTACTGCAGTAGGCGTAGATTACACCATACTCTGGACCCTCTAGAGACGTCTGATTCAGCCTATTCGCAACGTTCACCAGTTTACCCTTTACAACATCCCCGTTCTTGAGAGCCATGTCAATGCTCTTGACATAGTCTCGGCTGATGTCACTGATATGGATAACCCCACTGTAAGTTGGATGAATATGCCTCCCATCGATCATGAATATATCGATGCGGGCATCCTTACGCGCGACAGAGCCCACCTCGGCAATTATATCCATCCCCCTCTCGGGTACAATGATCTCACGTGTCGCCTTCTTAACGTAGAGGGCTCTTCTCTCAGAGTCTAACTTGGTCTTACCTATCGTGGTTGACCTTACCTCTCCTTCTTCCTGATATGTTCCAGGACCGTCGTTGTATTCCTCTATTACGGCTAGTTTTTCCCCCGGAAAAACCTCTATATCTGTTTCAGTCTTTTTTGGCATTCTTCTTTCCTTCGTATATATGTGATACTGTTCTCGGTTTTGCCCCCCGGGAACATGTTGTGTGAGCGTGATATGATCCTAAGGGATCCTGTTTCTATGTTGCCCCGTTTGTATTAAACGTCGCGGTTACTCCATGTAGGCGTTTCCCCAGAGATTCTCCCATCTACGGAGCCCCAGCACAACCTCGGCCTCATTAATAGTAAGCATGGGTCTATCTATCCCATTTATCCCATCGATAGCGATCCTAGGACAAGCCGTGTTTACTAGAATCTCTGGCTCCGAGTAGTTATTCACATGCTCAGGCCTGATCTCGTCCATGTAGATCAATATCGCCTCTTTTCCCTGTTCCTTGAGCATTCTCTGTAGCTCAACTGCCTTGTCTAGGTTGTTCTGCCCCGGTTTAGAGGATACGA
>CAYUTB010000002.1:43599-54096 GCA_964447425.1 uncultured Candidatus Bathyarchaeia archaeon | reverse complement strand
CTCTGTAGCTCAACTGCCTTGTCTAGGTTGTTCTGCCCCGGTTTAGAGGATACGAGAACACCGAAACGGTGAGACTTCTTGGCTATTGTTACCGCCGCCATTCTGCGTTTAGCCACATCCATCAGGTCGTCTTCTATAATGCTGGAGACTTGCCCATCGTAGGGATTCGCCGTGATCACAGGTTTACCTGTGCTCATAACGATGCCTATGGGGTGGAATCTTCCTCCTCCAATGTATAGATAAGCTTCCACGTCGTTTTTGATGTTGATAGCAGTCATGTAGCTGCAGCCGAGTATCTGAGCATCTAGAGGGGTCTTACCTATTCCATTTCCGGTGATCACCTGCAGCCCTGCCTCTTTGAGCTTCTCCATTATTTCCTTAACCTGATGCGCGTGCTGAACAGTTGTAGCTAAACCAATGGAACCATAGGGTCGAAGACTGGGGAGAGCAGCCTCAACTAGCTTATCCACATCGATATCGATACTTGCGTGAACATAGATCACAGGCATCTCAGGGTGCTTAACCATCGGTGTATGACCATAATGCACAATGAGGTCCACGCCCAACTGCTTTGCTTGAGTTAACGCTACATCACAGGCACCGTAACATGAATCACCCGAGAGAAACACCTTTGCATCAGAGGCGTTCTCGATGGCATCCACTATCTGTGACGCAAAAGGCCTCATGCCATCAGGAAGCTGCAAAAGCACTTTGCCTGCTTTTCTCTCCCTGATCTCGGAGATAACGCGATCTAACTCTAAGTCATACAAAGATGATCACAAAGAATACGAAGAATAATAAATAATGGTTCCCAAAAAAGAGGCTTAAATCTGAACCTCGACGATCCTGCAGGAACTGGGGAACTTGGCTGATGCACGTTTCATAGCGATTTTTGCGTACTCGACACCGGCATCGTTAACCTCAGCTATGATAATGGGCTGCATGCTCTTGATCCTAGCAGCTGTAACAGAGGGTTTACCATAGGCGTGCTTCATTCCTTCCTGGAAACGGTCTGCCTGAGCTACGTTTACCCTTTTGTGCTCCCTAATTACTTGATGAGGGAAAGGAATTATCTTTAGCATGAAATCATCTCTACCGACGTATTTCTCCATAATCCTGTTGGCGGCTACACGTGCAGACTCAAGGGCGTTGTGAGTGATCTGTACATCTTTGATGTTGATTAGCTCAACTCTATGAGTATATTCCTTGCTGGTGTTTCCCATGGTGAATTTTACTATCTTTGAACCGGGAACACCACCCATGTATTTGCGCCTTGTATGTGCCTGATTTTTCTTATACTTGAAGTCGGCAGCTTTCATTGTTAGTCCATCACACTACCTGAAAGGATTCTTAAAAAGATACTGCATTTCCACCCATTAAAACCCATCCACCATCGGATATTACAAGCCGTTTAGAATCAATAAAGGGAGTAGTGACCTCTACTCGTAATCAATTTCATAAAATATCTAATATCTAGCCTAGATAGGCCGTGTGAAGATATAGTATTTTTCTTCCTCACTCAACTCTTTAAGGACCCTTCGGGCTATCAGTTTAACAGGGTCGCTTAAACTGGTCCGTTCCTTCAAATCCTCGTAGCTCTCAAAGGGATACCGTTCACGGAGTTCCAGTATCTGGAACATCAGGCGTTTCCCGATACCCGGAATAAGCTCAAGGCTATGCATACGAGGAGTCAGGCTCTGAGCTTCATTTATGAAGTCTATAAACCGTTTCTCGCTTTCCTGAACAATTATCTCTATGATTGCAGGTAGATCTGCCTTGGCTGATGAGGTTAATTCATCGTAGTTGATTCTTCCAAGTATATGCGCGACGAGAGCTCTGTCCCCTTTGCCGACGAAGATCCGGTCTCTGATGTTGTAGTCGGCATCCTGTTTAGGTGACGCTTCAAGGATCGTGAAGTACTCCTCGCCCAGAAGCTGTAATACACCTTGTGCGCTGTGACTTGTACGCGGAGCCCCTGGACGGCCATGCGGCATGTAGTCTAAGACGTAGGCGTATTCTTCGTATTTTTTAGGCTCCCTATACAATCTGGTTCCCTCTTGGGTTATTCTGGGTAGTTATTCTGCTACCCGGTATTTATCAATTATATCTAAAATCTTGTTCAGAGCGTCTTCTGCGATGATCCTCTGCCTCCCAAGGAAGGTTCTGATCTCGGGGATCGTCTCAGGCATCGCGTTAACCATCTGGACCGCTAGTCCTCTATCGATGTCTGCCTCTTTCATGAGCTTCTCGGTGAGCTCTTTAGCTGACTCGCTGTCCAGTTTACTGAATCTGATCGTGTACTCAAGTACCCTGCGCTGAAGGGGGTCAAGCTCCTCAGCCTTATCCATAAGAAGCCTTCTGGCCTCGGCTACTGTGATCTCCCTCTTCTCAGCTACTGACATGGCTATGCATCCTGATGTTTAGTAATGTGGTACGCGGTGGTGATAATTGTTTTGACTGTTTTCCGCTGGGGGATCTCAAGTATGTATGCTTTTCCCCGCTGTCCCACGACTGTGGCTACTTTTCCTTGGAACCTCTTGTGTGGCATTGCCTTGTGGATACCTGAATCGATTGTGATTACGACTTTTTCGCCTTCATCGTACTTTGTCAGTAACCTGCTTAGGGGGATTTTTCCTTTATCCCTAACTTTTTTGCTCAGGACACTCCTGCTTTTTCTGCGTATTCCGCTACTATTTCCCATTTTTGTTTCCTCATTGTAGTTTGAAGGGCATTTGGCGCCTCATCCTTCGGCTGCCCTTCATTTGCTTGAGCATTTTCCTCATAGTATTATACTGTTTAATAAGTTCTCTTACTTCTCGCTCGTCTCTACCGCTTCCGCGGGCAACTCTCTGTAACCTGCTACGGTTAAGAACCTTGGGGTCATCCTTCTCATCCTGAGTCATGCTCTGGATTATGATCTTCCATGTATCAAGTCGCTCCTCGGCGTTCTCAACCTCATCCATTGGAAGCTGATAACTGAACCCCGGGATCATCCCCAATACTTTTTGGAGTGGCCCCATGTTCTGCATCGCCTCAAACTGGTTATACATATCCTGTAGGCTGAACTTCCCTCTCAGCATCGCAGCCATATCTTTCTCAGAAACAGGTGACTCGGCTTCCTTTACCTTGGCTATGAGTCCCTCGATGTCACCCATTCCGAGAAGCCTTCCGATGAACCTGCTGGGTACAAATGGCTCTAAATCCTCTACTTTTTCACCTGTACCGATGAATTTGATGGGTGCGCCGGTGGCAGCTACCCCGCTGAGGGCGCCTCCTCCTCTTGCTGTTCCGTCCAGCTTGGATACGATGATGCTTCCGATATTCGTAGCCTCTTTGAAGGCTGTTGCCTGCGCTGTGGCTTGCTGACCGATGGTTCCGTCCAGTACGAGTATTATCTCATAGGGCTGGACTGCTCTCTCGATCTGCTGCATCTCCTTGATGAGCCCAGTCTCCTCCTTATGGCGTCCACTGGTGTCGAGTATCACTACTTCCCGATCTTTGAAGTGCTCAACGCCCCTCTTGCTCAATGTTACGGGGTCTTTTGCGTCGAGCTCTCCATAGAAGGGTACATTTATTGATTCTGCGAGTTGTTTTAACTGGTTATAAGCGCCTGGTCTGAAGGTGTCAGCGCAGATGATCCCCACCTTGAAGCCACGCTTCTGGAAATAACGGGCTAGTTTAGCGCTATGAGTCGTCTTCCCGCTTCCCTGAATGCCCACCATCATCAAGATGTTCTGCTTGCCGGGAACGATCTTTATCTCCTGGGGTTTTTCTCCTACGAACGCTGTGAGTTCATCATTGATTACCTTGATGATGTGCTCCCTGCGGCTGATGCCCGGGGGGAGTTTTTCCTCAAGGGCTTTCTTCTGGATGTTCTGGCTGAGCTGCATAACTAGGGCTACGTTTACGTCCGCCTGTAGAAGGGCTCGCTGGAAGTCTTTTACGAGTTCCTTGACCGCTGCCTCATCTACTACTGGGGCTTTTACAAGCTTCTGTATGGCGTTGTATAGGTTGCTTCCTAGGTTCTCCAGTACCAATTTGGTTTCACCAGTTGTGTTATGTTAGGTTACAGCCATGTCTAATAAAGATCAGCCTTTCTGCGCGGTGTATAAATGATAAATACGATAATGTCTGATATCTATCATCATTATCTGGGATTGCTTTGAGTCAGTTTACCATAAGTGAGAGGCATCGGCGATCCTATTCGCCTCTAGGTTTAATGGTGCTATCTGGTCCCGGTGAAGAGTATAAGGCGGGAAGCCATTGGATGGTGGGGGATCAGAATGGATACGCAGAGATCCGTTTGATGCATGACTCAAAGGCATACATGAAAAACACCCTGTACGTTGAACACATAGTCGTCAAAGAGAACAAGAGAGGAGTAGGCAATGGTAGTTTGCTCTTCCGGAAGATAGAAGCTATGGCAAGAAACATTGGCGTAGACTATGTTCAGCTTGACTCAGAGTCAGATGCAGTAGGGTTCTGGTATAAGATGGGTTTCACGGCGTTAGATGTTATTTATTATCAGAACAAGACCGCGATGATAAAGGAGATTTAGATATCCATCATAGCATCTCTAACTGTCTTCTGAGCTTGTTCCGATAACTCTGTCAATGGCTTTCTTGGAACCCCGGCGTTGAACCCCTTCTGGTTCAAAGCAGTCTTAATCGCGGCTATCTGCGGAAGCTCTCTCACCAAGACCTTGTTTACTAGGCTCGCTGTGTGTTGATATTTTCCAGCCTTTGATGCGTCACCCTTTCTATAGGCCTTGTAGAGTTCAACGCATTCTTCGGGAATTATATTACCAATAGCAACTATTGCTCCTTTACCGCCTAGCATGAGTGTAGGCAGCATCATGTCCGCTGAACCGCTGAGGCAGTTTATCTTCTTCCCACAGAGCCGTATCACTTCAGCCATGTTGCCGGGGTTACCGCCACTGTCTTTCATGGCTACCAAGCCGCTGCACTCTTCAGCTATATTGGCTACGACTTGTGGATTGACGCTGTAACCTGTGAACTTTGGAACATTATAGAGAATAACAGGAGTATCAGCTGCCTCAATTACGTCTACGAAGTATTGGGTTATCTCCGCGTCCGTGGGTTTGAAGAAGAAAGGCGAGGTTATCAGGGCAGCCTCTGCACCGGCATCTTTCGCGTCCTTTGTGAGCTCAATAGTCTCCCATGTACTCATGGCGCCTGTTCCCGCGTATACCTTGGCTCTTTTTCCGACTTTTTCACGGATGTACTCGATGATCTTCGTTTTCTCCTCTCTTGAGAGGTAGGGGGCTTCACCTGTGCTGGCGTTTGCCACGATGCCAGTGATCCCGCCCTTGATCCAGTATTCTATCAGTTCTCCTAATGCGTCGTACATGATCTCCCCATTCTTGTTGAAGGGGGTGATGTTTGGCACATAGATTCCCTCAGGCTTCAATATTATCAACTGAAAAGGACTCGTATACTCGATAAAACACCATCGCCCCACCATTTTTATAGTAGCCACATTCCCCCTTTCTCATGACAGCTCCAGAGATTTACCCGAGGGGCGTACCCATATCAATCAAGTACCCAGTTATGCCAGTCTATGAGCTCTGGAGAAACTCGGCTAGAAAGTTCCCCGACAGAGACGCCGTCATATATCTGGACGCTGTTTATAGTTACGCTGAGCTCTGGGAAGAGACCGAGTGTTTTGCATCCAACCTAATGGGAATGGGCATCGGCAAAGGGGATAGAGTTGCGCTGCTTCTCCCGAATACCCCCCAGTTTCTAATCGCCTACAACGCGGTGTTGTTATGTGGGGCAACGGTGGTTGCGATAAACCCCCTGCTATCAGTCGAGGAGATCGGGAGACAGCTGGAAGCCACTGATTCAAAGATGCTGATAATCCTTGACAGGCTTCTTGACAGGCTGCCTGAAACATACCCCGAGTTGGTCATCGCTGAGGCGGCTCACTACGCGCCAGCCCCCCTCAGGTTACTTAGCAAGATAAAATATAGGATCAAATACCCAAGAGGCGCCTATCGGTTTGAGGACTACACTCATGGCACAAAAGTAGCCGAATATCCAAATATTGATCCGTTGGAGGATGTCGCTGTTATACTATTCACGAGTGGAACCACGGGTCAGCCAAAAGGGGTGATGTTAACTCATTATGGTCAGGTAGTTAACGCTCTACAATCATATCACTGGCTGAGAGGATGGGGTTACAGCGCAAAGCCTCAGCCCGCTGGTTTCCCGGTTATTCTATGTGCTATGCCGTTTTTCCATAGCTATGGTTTGGTGGTGATGAATGAGGCAGTTAGCTTTGGATGCACCATGGCTTTGATCCCAAATCCATCCCCTGAGGATATCATGAAAGTCACCCAGAACCACAAGGTCACCCATTTCCCGTTGATCCCCCGCCTAATCAGGGGCGTCGTTGAACACCCGAAGCTAAAAAAATACGACCTAACCAGCCTAACTACATGCTCATCTGGGGGAGCGCATATCCCAGTCCCCCTGATGATGAAATTTGAGAAAATAAGCGGCGCAAGAATGTATCAAGGATACGGTTTGACCGAGGCGGGACCCATCATCGCCGCTACCCCAGTAGAAGGTGACCCAGTCTATGAGAGCACAGGGCTCCCCTACCCAGACACAGTGATCAAGATAATGGATCTCCAATTAGGCGAGATAGAGCAGCCACGTGGAAAAGAGGGCGAGATCATAATCAAGGGACCCCAGCTGATGAAGGGCTACCTCGATGACTCTGAGGCTACAGCGGCGGTCTTGAAGGACGGCTGGCTATACACGGGGGACATCGGGCGGTTCGATGAGAAAGGGTACCTCTACATAGTTGGGAGGAAGAATGATAGAATCGTCGCCGCTGGGCACACGGTTTGGCCGACACTGGTAGAGGATGTCTTGATGTCTCACCCGGATGTGGTTCAAGCAGTCGCGTTCGGTGTCCCTGATCCACTCAGGTGCTCTACGAATATCAGGGCAATTGTTGTACCAAGGATAGGAGCAGAGGCTAGACCTGAGCTTGAGAGAAAACTCCTCGAATTATGCAATGAGAAGCTGGAGGAGTATGAGGTGCCTACGAAGATAATGTTCCGGACCCATCTGCCCATGACCCTGCTGGGGAAGGTAGACCGAAAGAAGATCATTGAAGAGATAGACGCAATGATCAATAAGCTGATGCAGGGTGGCGAGGTACCCGAGGAGTACCGTTAACGGATTCTCGGGAGCTCGATGGTGAAAACTGATCCTTTTCCCAGTATGCTGTCGACCATGATTGAGCCTCCGTGGCTCTCAATGGTTCTCTTGCAGTAGGATAACCCCAACCCGAGTCCATGTGGCTTGGTGGTGTAAAATTTTCTCTCAAAGAGATTTGGAAGAACTTCCTCGGGTATCCCGACTCCTGTGTCGCTTATCTGGATGATGAACTTCTTTTCGTCTCTGTGTTTCGTGATCGTGATGATCCCTCCTTGCGGCATCGACTCAACGGCGTTCAATAAGAGGTTGTCAAACACTCTGCGAATCTGAGACCCATCAATCCATGCTTCCAGCTCTGAGTCAAGCTCCGTCTGGATCGTGACGTTCCCCGGCTTGGGGATCTCCTCAACGCTCTCTTGGATTATGGTGTTCAAATCCGTGCGTCTGAGCTTTGGTTCTGCCTGTCTCGTGCTTGACCTCATGGCTTCAAGCATCTCAAGGCTTCTAACCACAGATTTCTCAATGATCTCCAGCCCCACCTCAAATTTATCCTTATCTTTTTTCATCATATAGGCTGCGTTCCGGATAGACTGGAGAGGGCTTCTGAGATCATGGGCGATCTCGCTGGCTAGACTTCCCGACGCAGCCATCTTCTCTGCTTCGATCAGTTCCTGTGTTCTGCTTGAGACCATGCGTTGGAGCTCGCTGGTGTAGGTCTCCATCTCTTTTTCGCGTTGTTTTTGCTCCGTGATATCTGTAAAATACCATATCCTGCCATAGTATTTTCCATCTTTTTCAAGGGCGAGGGTTTTTCTTTCGATGAGTTTTCCGTTCTTAAACTCGATTATATCGATCCCATGATAGTCTCTATTGGAGTAGGCGTGGTTTAGCACGTCTTGGAATTTTTTGGGGTCGATTAATTTATCCAGTATAGTTTCAATAGCCTTTTCCCGTGGTTTGTTAGCTACGTTTTTTTCTTCTAATCCCCAAATCTCTAAAAATCGTTTATTCCAGTAGACTATCTTTTCTTCTTGATCTATGACAGTTATACCTGATTTGGAAAGTTCTAGCTCCGACTCTAGAATGAGGTTTCTAAGGGCCTCACCAGAATCTCCTGCAGGTACGTCCATCAAATAAGTATTGTATTTTGTATAAAATAAAAGAGTGATGTATGAAATAGCCTATTTTCCCTAGTCTGCAAACTGGATAGTTGTCCTCCGTGGATCATCGAGCAATAATCGGAGAATAAATTGCCCAAGGTTTTCTAGCTGGGCTGCCCGCTTTTCACGTATTGAGCCGTAGCTGATTAGGTTTAATTCTCTGAGTATTCTCGCGTTTAACTTCAGGGTGGATAAGGGTATTCCGTACTCTTCTGATAACCGCTTCAGTAGGCTTGTTAGGCTTTGATCCTTTTCAGCTACTGCGTTTAGAACGAGAAGTTGATTATCATTTAGGGTGCGTAGAATTAGATTGCGGAGATCGTCGACTCCGCCGGTAGATATTGGAGTTGATGCACTTCCTTCACAACCCCATTATGTCCAGTTAGTTAATTTAAAGGCTTTGGGCAGCGATACCTGTCTATCTCAGGATATATGACACCTAATATTTGATGTAGCTAGCTTTTTATCCTCACTACTCGCTTTGCATTGCTGTCGTGAAAGTTTTGAGCAGACAGAGCAATACGGTCAAGTTGACGGGTACTGCTATCTTGGCTGCCCTAGTGATTGTGTTTGATTTTGCGTTAAAGTACTCTGGACTCAAGATTCCGTTCCCATGGTATCCTAGTTTGAAGTTTGACTTTACAGGCATACCAATCGCGTTGAGTCTATTCCTGTATGGTTTCCCATCATCAATAACGACTTCTCTCGTGGCTGGAGTAGGCATTGTTGCTCGGAGCGGCAACGTGATCTCAGCCTCAATGAAGGTTGCAGCCGAGTTATCCACGGTTATAGGTCTTCATCTGGGGCGTCAACTGGTGAAAAACGGTTCGAGGTCAAAATATATCTCATGGGGCTTCGGGTTGGGGTCACGTATTCTCGTTATGACCATCGTGAACCTCTATGTCTTGCCCAATGTCTACAATATGCCCATGGAAGCGACGATTGGGCTACTGCCTTTGATCGGAGTATTCAATGCTTTACAGGGCGCGATAACAATTGGACTGGGGTACTTCCTCTATGAGGCAGTCCGTTCAAGGCTGCCTCAGTGGGCTGCTTGAGCCTGTGGATGGTTTTAAAACATTCATACACGGTATCCATAATGATCACGTTGAAAGAAACCGCTTATCAATGGGTAGATGAGAACGAGAAGAAGATCATCGAGTGGAGCGACAAGGTCTGGGGTTTCGCCGAGCTCGGTCTTCTTGAGCATAAGACAGCGAAATATCTGTCAGATATCACTGAGAAATCAGGGTTTAAGGTAGACAGAGGCGTCGCTGAGATGCCCACCGCCTTCATGGGAACATGGAGCAACGGAAAGGGACCAACCATAGGCATCCTCGGAGAACTAGACGCCCTCGCAGGCATCAGCCAGAAAACATTACCATACAAGGAACCCATCAAAGAAGGTGCACCGGGACACGGATGTGGACACAACATCTATGGGGCAGGCGCCATCGCAGCCGCGATAGCCCTCAAGACAGCTATGGAGGAGCATCATGTCGGTGGAACCCTCAAGGTCTATGGGTGCCCCGCTGAGGAGACCCTCGTCGGTAAGATCTGGATGGTCAGAGACGGCTTGTTTGATGGAGTAGACGCAGTGCTGGCTCACCACCCAGGCAGCTCAAACACCGCTGGTACAGGCAGTAGTAACGCCATGAACAGCTTCAAGGTCAACTTCTACGGTAGGACCGCACACAGCGCAGGTGACCCCGAGAACGGCATCAGCGCCTTGGACGCAGTGGAGCTAATGAGCAACGGCGTCAACTTCATGCGTGAACACGTCATCGAGAAGGCGCGTGTCCACTACATACATGAGGAGTGTGGAGGTCAGCCAAACGTTGTACCCGCCTACGCCCGCACATGGTATTATAACAGGGCGCCTGAGCGTGCACAGGTCGATGAAATCTATACTTGGATCATGGACATCGTGAAAGGAGCGGACCTCATGGCGAGGACCACCAGCAAAGTGGAGTTTCTGACAGGCTGTTACGATAAGATGCCTAACGGTGTGCTAGCCAAGCTGATTACGGATCAGATGGCGGAGATCGGTGCACCTACTCACACGGAGGAGGAGCTGGAGTTCGCGGCTAAGATGGCTGAGAGCATCGATATCAGCAAGAAGATGAACAGCCTCCAGAAATCCA
>CAYUTB010000002.1:7769-43499 GCA_964447425.1 uncultured Candidatus Bathyarchaeia archaeon | reverse complement strand
AAGATGGCTGAGAGCATCGATATCAGCAAGAAGATGAACAGCCTCCAGAAATCCAATCGCCCTGACTGGCAGAAACTCCGAGACGTCCACTTCGACGAAAGGGTTCTACCAGACTACAGCGCAGGAATGGTTGGCGCGGGCAGCACCGACGTAAGTGACGTAAGCTGGATAACCCCCACCATCGAGTTCGGCACCACATGCTGTATGCTGGGTACACCCGGGCATAGCTGGCAGTTCGTAGCCCAGAACGGTATGAGCATAGGTCACAAAGGGCTGATATTCAGCACAAAGGTCCACGCAGCGGCTGGACTTGAGCTCTTTACAAAGCCTGAGCTCTTGAAGCAGGTTAAGGCAGAGTGGGTGGAGCGGCTAGCTGGACGCGTATACAAGTCACCCATCCCAATGGACCTGAAGCCCCCGCTGGATCAGCTCAAGGACGCTTAATCCACCATTTTTTTCACCCATATTTTTTAAACCGAGAAACCAACTCAATGAACAGGTTGAATGAGTCCTATATACTGATCCTGTCCGCGGTCATACTCTCCATGGGCAACTTTGTCCTTTGGTGGCTACTCTTCGATGAGGAATTCGATCAACGGATCGAGATCTATTACGAAGCCTACCGTGAACAGATGAAGCGGGAAAACGAGGAATTTGTAGCCAAGATGCAGGATATCATCGATTTGGATCCTGAGGCTGTTGAGATAGCTGGGTTCGGTGAGAAGTGGCGGGAGAAGCTGGAGAATGTAAACAAGCTCAGGATGGAGGCAGATGCGATGAGGAAGCGGGTTATCTGGGTCTACTATTTCGCCTTAGGAGCCATTCTCTTCGCGGCTGGTGGGCTCGTGGTACCCGGCGGGGTCCCTGTCACGGATTCGTTCACATTATACTCCACGGCTATTAGCTGGTGGGTTCTCGTGGTGGGTGTGTTGACGATGGTTGGGTTGCTGGTTCATTATCAGTTGATTGAGAACAAGTCCCAGCCCAGAACCGAGGGAGAGCCCATCCGAGACGGTTCATCAATCCAGTCAGTGATAGGTGGGTTGAGAAGCAAGTTACCTCTCTAGGCGGTCCTTGTACTCGAACTGATGCTCATAGAGTTCTGCTACACGGGCGAGGGTATCGGCTTCCTCGTATTCTTTGTCTGTTCTTATCCGGGTTATGCGTGCAAACCTTAACGCGTACCCTGACTTGTAGTGTGGGCTCCTCTGTATCTCGTTGAAAGCAACCTCCACGACCAGCTCGGGTTTAACGTGTACCGTGTACTGGGATTCATCGACCCTGAGGCTTTGAAGATGCTCGGTCATCCACTTGAACTCATCATCGGTCAAGCCCTTGAAGGTCTTACCTATAACCAGATACTCCTCGCCACTCCAGACGCCAAGATGGTAGTTGCTCAGCCACCCTCTTCTGCGCCCACTACCCCAGTCTGCTGCAACCACGACTACGTCAAGTGTCTCAACTGGTTTGAGCTTGTACCAGTTCTTGCCCCTTGAACCGGGGCTGTATGTGCTGTCGAGTCGTTTCGCCATCAAGCCTTCATGCCCTTCCTCTGTGGCTTGCTTCATGAGCCTCAACGCCTCCTCGGGGCAGCTTGTGATAATTCGCTTCGCGAGATACTCCTTGGGGGCAATTTTCTCCAAGGCGCTCCATCTGCTGCTGTAGGGTTCATCGATTAACAATGAACCGTCATGGTAGAGAGCATCGAATAGATAGAGCTTCAAAGGAATCTGTTTAATCATCTCATCTACCTCGTTGACCCTCGTGAATCGCCTCATCAGATCTTGAAACGGCAATGGGCGCTGGTTACCACCTACAGCCACCACCTCACCCTCGATAATGAAATCAGCCTTCTCAGGAAAACCCCTAACGATCTCTATGATATCGGGTATGCTTTCAGTGACATCAGACAGTCTTCTGCTGAATATCCTCACCTCGTCGCCTTTGCGGTGTATCTGTATCCGTGCCCCATCATACTTGTACTCAAAGGCAGCCTCTCCCCCATAGTCACGAATCGCATCCTCAGGGGATTCAGCGGTGTTCGCAAGCATTGGCTTCAATGGCACGAACATGGTAGCCTCAAGACTCATGAGTCCAGCTTCACCCCGTTGAACTGCTTCCTCTGCTACCCTGCCGATGTCTCCTGTCATCATCAGCGCTCTGCGAACGAGCGCTGGGTCCATGCCGGTGGATTCAGCTATACCCTCCAGCATCATCCCCTCGTTTACCCCGATCCTCATCTCACCGAATATTATCCGTGCAAGTATCTCTGATTCATCCGGCTCGGTCTGGGCGAACATGCGTTCCAGTAGCTGTTCCTTGTGTTTTCTGCTGCCTTCTCCTGATGCATTGGCTATCTCTTGGAGCGTATCGTAGACTTCTGTGATTGTTAATTGGTGCCGGAATAGTGTGGTCTGTCCACTTCTGTCTATTACCCTTTTGAGGGTTCTCCAGCCTACATCCAGTGTCGAGTCACTGGTCTCTGGGAACACGGCTCCAATGATCAAGAGTATAGCGGGCTTCACCTCATCCCTACTCAGCGTTTTTAGAAAGCCGCTTATCAGCGCTGTTTTCTCTTTACGCTTTGTAGTGGATTCAAGAGCCTTGCAGATCAGCACAAGTAATTTGAAAGATGTGCCGGTCATCAGCTGCCTCCGAAGTAATCTTTGAGGGATTTCTGAGCGGCTCTGTTTCTCATCCTGTTTATGAGGGTCTGGACTCGGCGGGTTGAGAAGTTTTTCTCCCCGCAGAGAAAATCATCCAATGCGTCTTCCTGTAACTCCCCACGTTCAACACTGTACTCTCCAGTTACTGGGGGATTCATGAAGTAATCTCTAATCTCATCAACTGTATCAGGAAGCTTTTCCCGGATATCATCTGGGAGATTCTCCAATCTCCCATGCTTCTTTATGAGCTTCAACGCCGTCTTTGGCCCTATTCCCTTGACACCGGGGTTAAAGTCTGTGCCTATCAGTATCCCCATATCGATCAACTGAGGACGAGTGATTTCATAATGACCAAGAAAATATTCCAAATCGATCAACTCAGGAAGCACCTGCCTCGCCCTACCCTTACTGGGCAGCCACTCCTGACTATTTATGCTAAGGAAACGGACTAGCCGCGGTGCACCGAATAGCAACGAGTCATAGTCCTTGCTATTGGAAGCCCAGACATCACCACGCTGCGCCATATACGCTGCCTGAGCCTCCCCTTCGCCGGGTGCCTGAACCCAAGGAATCCCAAGCAGATCCAGCAGATGCTTCGCGTCATCTAGCCCCTGTTTTGTGAGTCGCCCCGTCATAACTGCCTTGCTGAAGGCTTCCTGCATGTCTCCCCGATCCAATGCTTCTCTGTACTCTTCCTCTGCTTTCCTACGCGTCGCCTTCCTCTTTGTGATCTCTTCCCGTTTTAATGAAGGGGGCTTACCGTCAAATACAAAGACCAGCTTCATATCATAATCCGAGACAAGGCGAGTGGTTCTGAAAGCAAGCCCCACAAGATGGCTCGTGATATTCCCCTGTTCATCTGTAAGAGGCACTCCTTGTCGATCCCTTATGAGCGCCAAGAACTCGTGGAGCACTATAAAGCCGTCTACTGCGAAGCTTTTGCCGCGCAGTTCCTCTAGGGTCATCTCCCTTTTCTGTATCAGCGGTGTTAAGAGGACTCCCAAGACACTCAAAGAGGAATTGGATAGGGCTTGTTAAAAGATTCCCGTTAAAACATGTACAGGAACAGGTGGTAGGCTAAACCGATTAGGTACAGTGCGAGGCAGCTGGGTGCGAGGTACTTGATTACCTTGTTCAGATCCGATTTGAAGTAGCTGTTCGTCAGCACCAAGCATAGGTGCAGAGGCGAAGTAATGTATGTACAGGTGATCCCCAGAAACACTATGCTGGTTAAGTGTATGTTTGGCGCACCGAATAATGGCAGCAATATGGGGAAGGCTATTCCGACCCCCATGGCGGGTGAGCCCGAGATAGCCCCAATGAACAAAGGAACCACAATCGCGATGGCAAGTACAGGTACACCGGATTCGATTACAACCTCAAGGAGACCTGTCACTGAACCAGTGGCCTCAATCATATCTTTTAGGTAAAGCATGCTGATGATGGCTAAGGCAAGATCCCACTGGACCCCATTCTTGAACATCATAAGCCCCTGCTCAGGTTTCACCTTACCAAGCAGCATGGCGACGAAGATACCCGCCAATAGAGACGCCCATATCGATACCCCGAAAAGAGTCAACGCAACAGTCACGAGAATGGGTATACCGCCCTTCATACTTTCAAGGGTCAATCCCTTGAGTCCACCATTCTTCTTAGGGGTCTTGATGAAGCCCCTGCTCGCTATGAAGCCGATGGCAGTCATGACGAAGAAGAGGGGAGCCTGAACTCTAAGCCATGTGTTGATGGCAAAGCCGCTGAGGGTAACAGCCATAATCGTGGATGATGTGATGGGGTTCACCCAGTAGAGCAGATGCCGGAACCAGACATTATAATAGGTCTTAGCCTCAGCGTCCAACCCAAGCTTGTTCGCCTCTGGCTCAATAAATGGAGCAGACATCAAGGCTCCACCCGGCATAGAGAGAAAACCGAATAAAGCTGGGATCGTAGCCAGCAGTATGTTTCCCGGGAGCACCTTGCTGAGTCCCTCGATGAACCGCACCATCAGCCCAGTCTCTTTCAAGGCATAGCCGAGAACAGTGATAAGCGCAACAGCCAAAACCAAATTCCAAGTATTGTAAGCCGATAACGTGGTCAACAGCACATCAAACAGGATGGTGGGAGGCTTCCCCGATGTTAAACCAATTATCAATGCAGCTATCGTGATTGCTACATAGAATTCAACGTTCTTTGCCCTGAGTACGAATATCCCCGCGAATGCCACCAACAAACCTATGACTTCAATCATAATGAGGACCTGTGTTCTTCTACGATACACAGTGTCTCTATATAAAAGATGAGAAAAATTCTAGGCTGCTACATGTTGTCTGCAACTCCTCGGCGCCCTTGGCTGTACACTTAGAATATCAATCCAATCAACCAGAGCAATATCCTCACCGGGATGAAGATCAGTGCGAGTGTCAGTTTCAGCACAAGACCCACCCCTGCCGTTATGGATGCCATCAGGAAGAATATCCCGATGATCAACATTATGGGTATTAGAAGGATGCCAAACATCTCTCTAAATATCACTAGCGATACTGATTATTTAGGGGTTTCGATAATCAATATAAATCACCCATCCCAATCAAAGGACATGCACGACCACCGGGTAACCCTAATAACTGTACCACTATGCCCGAAGTGTAGAATAATGAAAAAACGCATCCAGAAGATACAGGAAACACACCCCGAGGTGCAGCTGGTGGAGCAGGGGCTTCAAACATATATCAACGAGGCGATGAAGAAGAAGCTAATGGATGCCCCAATCATACTCATTAACGAAAAGACATTCACCGGAGTGGTGGATGAAACAACCATTCTATCTGCGTTAGAACTTTAATTATATAATATTTCATCTTCTTATTTACTCATTTTCAGTAATTATTTATTTCTATTTACTATGATAGTTGAAATACGTATTTCAAATACATTCTCAACATCAACCTCAAAACCTATATACTTAACCGATATAGAGTATATCAATAACTCCGGTGCCCAACTATGAGTTTCCCCGAAAAGATAGACGTACTTGACTTAATCATTAATGTTCTTAATGAGCATGAGAAGAAAATGGATATGCTCGTTGAGAGGATGGAGAACATAGTGGCTGCACTGGATGGGCACCCGGACTTCAGTCAAGCTTTACATGAATACGATGAACAGTCAAAGCATTCACAAAAGAAAGCCTTCAGGGTACTTATTGTGGATGACGACGAGTTCCTTACAGATACATTCAAGATGCTGCTAGAGGACTCGGGTTTCATGGTTGAGACCGCCCAGACGGGCAATCAGGCGCTCTTGAAAGCGAGCCAGCAGGATTTCGATATGGCTATCCTAGACTACAGACTCCCAGATACCAATGGGTCTGAATTATCCAAACGGCTCAAAGAACGAAACAAGGATATGAACGTAGTTCTCCTGACGGGTCAGGTAGAGGTCTTGGAAGATGAGAGCATCGAGGGCATCAGCAGGGATGAGATTCTGCTAAAACCAATTAGTCCTGATGAGCTTTTGAAGATAACTGAAAAACTGAGTCAGAAAAATTAGGCTAGTTTGGCTAGCCTTGCCTCGATGGCTGTTTTTGGTAGCGCGCCGAGGGTTTTGTCTACTAGCACTCCGTCTTTGAAGTAGAGGAGTGTGGGTATGCTCATGATCCCGTACTTCATGGGTATGGATCTGTTGTGGTCTACATCGAGTTTTGCGAATTTGATGTCTGTTGTATGCTCCGCTATCTCATCGATGACCGGCGATAGCATTCTGCATGGGGCGCACCAGGCTGCCCAGCAGTCTATTACTACTTTTGGGTTTTCTTTTACGAACTGGTCGAATGTTGCATCTGTTACTTCTACAGTTTTGCTCAATTTGTTTCACTTCTGGTTTGTCTGTGACAAAATATAAAGGTATTTAAAGGTGTTCACCATCATTGAACATAGTTATGAGTCTGATAGACATCCAGCACATCCTCAACGCACAGGAGATAACCCCCCAAGAGCTCATCAAATGCGCCCTAGGCATCAAAAGAACAGAGATCCAAGCATACTGCGTATTGGTAAACAAGGGACCAGTAACCATACAGGAAGCCACAGACTTTATTGGAAAAAGCCGATCAACAGCCCAGCGACTCCTGCAGAACCTTGTGGAAAAAGGGTTGGCTACACGAGAGGAGGAGCTCATTGGGTTGGGCGGCTACAAGTACATCTATAAACCCATACCACCTGAGCGCCTCAAGGAGACCATATCAAAGAACCTTGAATCATGGTATCTGAAGATGCAGTCCGAATTAGAGGATTTCCCAGAGAAAATTATACAGATAAACTGCGATTTTATAATGGAAAAAGAGTGAGAGCTAGGCTCTCGTGAGGTATCTCTCATACTCCCAAGGAGTAATCTTTGGCCTGCTCGCTGCCCACTCGACACCAGTATAATCCATATAGGACTTGTACTCATCCCGTTTGAGCTCGATCAGGTTCTCAAAGAGGAAATCACCGAGGAACCCCTTCATAGAAACATCTTCCTCAAAGGAATCGACTGCCTCACCGAGGTTTTCTGGCAGAAATGTTACACCATAATCATTTAGCTGTTTCTTGTTAAGATCAAAGATGTTTTCCTGTATATCCGCGATGGGCTCGATCTTCTTCTCGATGCCCTCCCAGCCAGATTTCAGCAGTAACACTGATGCTAGGTATGGGTTGCAGCTGGGATCAGGGTGCCTATACTCGATTCTCGTAACCTTGTTCTTCTCGCCCGGCGCCAGTGGCACCCTCACTATAGCGCTTCTATTGGCGTATCCCCACGCAACATAGACGGGTGCCTCGTAGTGAGGCACTAGACGCTTGTAGCTATTGACCAGCGGAGTAACGACCATGCTCATAGCCTGAGCGTGTTTGAGCAGCCCTCCGATATAGTGTATCGCTGTCTCGCTTAGTCCAAACTCTGTATCCGGATCGCTGAAGATGTTCTTGCCTGTATCCAACTCTATTATGCTCTGGTGAATGTGGCATCCGCTGCCGTTGACGCCCCAGAAAGGCTTTGGCATGAATGTAGCAGTTGTACCATGTTTCTGGGCGATGGTCTTCACCGCAAGCTTGTAGAGCATGACGTTGTCCGCGGTCTTCAATGCCTCGCTGTACCTGAAGTTGATCTCTTGTTGACCCTGCGCAGCCTCATGGTGAACCCTGTCTATCTGGAAACCAGCATCCTCTAAGCACATGAGGGTCTCAAGTTTCACGTCCTCAGTTGGGTCCAGTGGTGGAGCGTCGAAGTATCCGCCCTTGCCGAAAGGCGCCACTTTTCCATTGTCGTCTGTGACGTACATATATTCGAGTTCTGGCCCTGTGTTGAAGCCATAACCTTTCTTCTCCAGTTCGTCTACGGTTCTCTTCAAGTTACCGCGGGGATCTCCTGCGAAGGCTGAGCCATCGGGGTTACTGACGTAGCAGAACATGAGGGCTATGCCAGGGGTCTCCCACATAGGTACTAGGAAGGTAGAGGGATCAGGATGAAGGTTCAGATCACTATTGTTTACCTCGGCGAAGCCGGGTATGCTACTGCCATCGAATGCTACTCCGTTTTCTAGGCTGTCCCTTACCTGGTACTCGGGGATGAGCATTGCTCTGGGTGCGCCGTTGGGGTCAATTATGATTAATCTGACATATTTGATATCATGTCTCTTGACCTTGTCCATTATTGTTTTAACGGCTTCTCCGTTTGTTAATTCACTTGAAACCATAATAACCACCCCAACCACTATTCACATATATATACTTTATTCGTGTAACGCTAAACATTTGTATAGATTATACACTTCTTGGTCTCCTTATGTTTACTTATTTTGATATTTTTATGTTAATTTTATTGAAAATACAGGTGTTTTACAAGCCTCTGTTAAAATCAACCTCGCGGGGGCACACACATGTTAATTAATATGACTAAAACCTAAACATATACGAATCAAAGAGATAAGTTCATATACATGCGTATACTTGAATTAGAAATCAGTAAACACTTGGATGATAAAAATGTTCGCACTAGATGAGATAGATAAAAAAATCTTGGCAGAGCTTCTACTAAATAGCAACAGGAGTAGCCGAGAGATAGCCAAGGCAATAGGCGTATCGGCTGCAACGGTCATCAATCACATACAGCGCCTCGAATCCGCCGGGGTAATAACAGACTACACTGTGATGCTTGACTTTGAGCGCCTCGGATTCGAGCTGACAGTCATCATGGAGGTAACTGTGAGCCGTGGAAAGCTCATCGAGACCCAAGAAGAGATCGCAAAACTACCATATGTATGCGCGGTCTACGATGTTACCGGTGAGATCGATAGCGTGGTCATCGCCAAGTTCAGGAATAGGCGTGAGCTGAGTGAGTTCCCCAAAGACCTGTTGGGTATGGAAAACGTTGAACGAACAAACACCCACGTGGTCCTGAACACAGTAAAAGAAGATTTCAGGATGATAAACAACCTGTAATACCCTTATTTTAAAAAAGGGGTGAGGAAATTTTACTTTTTCCTCAAGGCTTTACCTGGAAGAGCGCCAGTATGTTCTCCCTTATCGACGACTATCTCACCGTTTACGAATACGTAGTGTATTCCTGCAGCGTATCGCTGTGGGTCGGTGAATGTCGCAACATCTAGTATAGTATCGGGGTTGAAGACAGTGATGTCAGCGACCCAGCCCTCTCTGAGCATTCCTCTATCCCTTAAACCCAGTTTCTGGGCTGGCGCGCTGGTCATCTTACGCACTGCCTCCGGTAGTGGCAGAACTCCCTCCCTGACATAGTAGCCTAGGACCCGTGGGAATGTGCCGTAGAGTCTTGGGTGTGGTACTGTGTTCTCCCATATTCCTGTTGGGCTTATGGCTGAGCCGTCGCTTCCAACCATCATGTATGGGCTCTTCATGACGCGTCTCACATCCTCTTCACTCATACCAAACATGACACTGGGGACCTGAGTGTTCTCCATGACGAGTAGGTCGAAGTAAGCCGTGAAGGGCTCCTTGTTCATCATTGCTGCTACCTCCTCCATGTTCTTGCCGTTGTATTGGGGATTTTTCTCGGCGCTGGTTACCAGTATCTCGCTCCAATCGTATCTGAGCCTCATATCGTTCTTCAGTTTCTCACGCATCGAGGGATCATTCAGGTATTCTAGGAGTCTCGCTGCGCCTCCCTCTTGGCTCCAGTGTGGGAGCAACGCGGTGAGATTCGTGCTAGAGGCAATATACGGATACTGGTCAAAAGTGACATCCACACCCATTTGCCTATACTTCTCGACTAGCGCCAAGCTATCAACTGTTTTTCCCCAGCTTGCTCTCCCACTTGCCTTGAAGTGGGCTATCTGAACGGGGGCTCCACTGTCTTTCCCTATCTCGCATGCCTCTGTGACTGCATCCATGAGGGTATCACCTTCTCCCCTGATGTGGCTGAAGTAGACCCCATCATACTCAGCGACCACCTTGGTGAGTTCTGTTATCTCGGGCTGTTTTCCGTAGACGCTGGGCGGATAGATGAGCCCTGTGCTCATCCCCCAGGCTCCATCCATCATTGCTTCTCTTACCAGTTTACGCATATCCTCTAATTCGCTCTCAGTTGGCTCTCTGTTCTCGTAGCCCATCACGTTCTGGCGGACAGTGCCGTGCCCAACAACAGGGGCGATGTTCACAGCTACTCCATGTCTCTCAAGGAGGTCAAGGTAGCTCTTCATGGTGCTCCAGTTGTACTCGAAGCCTTCAGGCACTCTGCTACTATTGTACTTTTTACGGTACTCTTTCACTTCCTCGTTCATAGGTGCAGCTGAGTTTCCGCACTGCCCAATTACCTCTGTGGTGACTCCTTGTCTGATCTTGCTCTGGGCAAGCGGGTCAATAACTATCGGTAGGTCGCTGTGGCTGTGAATGTCAATGAATCCCGGGGAGATAATGTACCCTTTGGCGTCTATCACTGCCTCTGGTCTCTCATCGATCCTGCCTATCTTCCTGATAATGCCCTCATCGATCCCTACATCAGCGTAGAACCACGGGTTTCCGGTTCCATCAAGTATTTTTCCATTCTTTATTACGTAATCGTATTCCACTTATGTCACGTATATTGATGGGCTAAAGGTGGATAAAGAGTTTAAGAGAGGGTTTTTCTCAGCACCATGCCGGGTAAAGCACCTGTGTATTTGCTCTTGCTTATCACGGGTTCTCCGTTTACCAGCACATATGGGATGCCTGATGAGTATCTGTGTGGGTCAGTGAAGGTTGCGTTGTCCTTGACTTTTTCGGGGTTAAAGAGGGTGATATCTGCCTTCATTCCCTCAATGAGGAGCCCCCGATCTCTGATCCCCAGTCTCCTCGCGGGTGCACTGGTCATCTTACGCACAGCCTCCTGCAGATTAATCACCCCCTCCCGGACATAGTAGCCGAGAACCCTTGGGAATGTACCATAGTATCTAGGGTGACATTTGCCCTCATTGAATACACTGTCTGAGGCGACGGCTCTTCCATCGCTGCCCACCATACCAAGAGGACTACCCATTATCCTGCGGACATCCATTTCCTCCATCTCAAACAGTACCACCAAAACCTGTGAGTCCTCCGCAATGAGGAGATCACACATGGCGTCAAATGGATCAACACCCATCCTTGAGGCGATCTGGTCAACTGATAAGCCGATGTACTCAGGGTGGTTACGGGTATGCACAACCTGGATACGGCTCCAGTCCTCCATCTCCTCCGTTGGCTGACCCCTGATCAGCGCCCTTGTCTCTGGGTCCTTAAGCCTCGCGATTAGTTTCTCAATACCGCCATCGTGAACCCACGGGGGCAGTATAGCTGAGAGCCCAGTGCTTGATGCAGTATACGGATACTGGTCAAAATCCACGTCCACGCCATTAGCTCTGGCATCTATAACCATCTGCAGTGTATCCTTGGATTTCCCCCAGTTATTAGACCCACATACCTTGAAGTGGCTGATCTGCACCCTCACCCCCGCCTCTCTGCCTATCCTATTGGCTTCATCGATAGCTTGAATCACCGTGTTTCCCTCCCCCCTGATGTGAGTAGCGTATAACGCATCGTAGGCTGGCAGTTCCCTGGCTAGCTCGATAATCTCCTCTGTTGAAGAGTACTGGTTCGGTGTGTAGATTAAACCGGTGCTCAAGCCCCATGCGCCTTGATCAAGGGAGTCCCTGAGAAGCTTCTTCATCTCATTAAGCATCGAGAAGGTTGGCAACTGGTCAACGTCCCCCATAACGCATTGACGGATAGTTCCATGCCCAGCAAGAGGCGCCACGTTGAGTGCTACGCCTCTCTCCATAAGCTTCTCCAAATATGAACTCATATCGGTCCAGTTATAGCTGAATCCCTCACTAAGCTGAGCACGAGCGTACCTGTTCCGATACTCTTGCAGCCACTGGTTCATGGGGGCAGCGCTCAGCCCGCAGTTTCCTATCACCTCGGTGGTCACGCCCTGAGTGATCTTGCTCATCCCCCGGGGGTCGATGAGTAATGGTATGTCGCTGTGGCTGTGGATATCGATGAAGCCCGGGGCTACTATGTGCCCCTTTGCATCGATAACCTTGTCCGCCCCGCCTAAATTAGATCCAATGGCTGCTATCTTTCCATCTTCTACAGCTATATCAGACTTGTACCAGGCGTTCCCGGTCCCATCAATAATTTTACCCTTCTTAATCAGGATATCAAAGGTCATGGATACTCTACATACCTAGTTGGTTATAGAGATTGAGAGATTAGCCCATTCCATCATCAGCAATTGTTGCGAATTTCATGGAGATTTGACCACGGGTTATACCTGCATATTCGCCTCGGAAAGAAAACTGAAAAAAAAGTGTGGATTAAATTTTTCTGAGAAACTTAACCATCTTAACCCTGCTGGATGATACGTTATGCTTGTAGATCTCGACCAACCCCTTCTCCACGAGACCGGGTACAACTCCGCTCTCCCATGGTGTGAGCTGTTTGCACATTATATCTCCTTGACAGACCAGATCATAGACCCTTCTTTCCACTAGGGATAATTCGATTTCAGACAATACACTCATCAAATATTTTATGATCAATGAATGGTAAAAGAATAGTGGTTAGTCTTTGAGATATCCCTCAAGGTAGCTCACAATAGGCTTGTTTAGGGCTTCCTCTATAGGCTCATAGACCTCGGCGTAGCGGTTGCCATCTCCGACTGGGATCTTCTCCTTTGGCACGTTGACGAGGTAGATCGTCTGACCCTTATCCAAGGCTGCGCTGGTCACGGGTTCTCCCTCTTCGTTGAAGGTAGTTATTAGATCTGGGAAGGTAGCGAGTCTCTCCCCGTCTTTTTCGAGGGTCATGTACTCGTTGACGTAGCTGAGCTCCCACTCCTCATCTCCCTCACGGAGCAGCATCAAGCCCACATCAAATCCTCCCTTAGCCTCGATGGATTTCTCCATAATCTTTGCCTTGCAGATGATCTCCCCCTCAAGGAAATCTATAACAGCCTTTACACGCTCATCAGGGTCTTCACCAGCCTTAAGATACTTGTAACCTAAGTTGATCCCCATCTTGATAGCACCTGGTGCGCCATGCGCAAGAGTGTAGCTGACGGGTACTGGGTCACGCGCCATGGCTACGAGTGCTTTCATGTATCCTGCCTGCGCCCTGATGGCTGCCCCAGTGGATTGGAGGCTCCCCCATGTGATCAACTCGCTTCCCTCAGTTACTCCAACCTTGACGCTATCATACTTGGTCCTGTGAAGCCCCATACTACCCATCAACGCCGTAGGGTGAGCCCTACCATCACCCGGTGTATCCACCACAGGTAACCCGAGGGCTGCCGCGATTACCCAGCCACCGAAGCTGTTCTGACCCCCGTTCTCGGCGGCTATTACCCCATGGAACTCTACTCCAGCGTCGCGTAGTAGTTGGGCTGCTCTTATGAAGTGCATCGGCTTTGTGTTGCCCGGTTCGGTGGGTGCCCCTAGGGCTGCGCTTGTGATGACCATCCAATCAGGGTTGGCTTCCTCTGGGCTCCAAAGCTCAACCTTACCGATCTCCACTGCAAGGTATCCGTCTCTGAGACCGATCTCGGGCCAGCCTCCTCCACCTCCGCCAAGGATAGTGCCTCCTATGGCAAGGGCTTTTACATCTTCTTTTGTGATTAACTTTGGCATACCCTAGGTATGTTGTTTATAGATTAGAAATATTTGGAAAAATGACCTCAATGGGACTTTTTGTACTGGGTTACAGGGTATCATTATAAAAATCTGTGATAGGTCGCAATATTATCTTGATATAATCGGGCCCTACCGTTTTTTACAGTGATCATGATCGAAAAGAAGAATTTGCGTGGGCAAACGCAAAACTTGGCAAGACCTCAAAAGAAATGTACCTTGAGTCTGAGGAACACAACAAATTCGGTTATAGTAGAAAATCCAAAAAATAAGTAAATAATCAACTAGAATTTATAATTTATAATATAAAATGTGGGGTGGAGTTTTACTCCTTTACGTTGTCGAGGTCGTGGACCTCTACTGCGCCTAGGTACATCTCGTTCAGTAGCGGATGGTTCAGCAGATCGGGGGCGCTGCCCTCGAATGTGAATCTTCCACCACGCATCATGTACGCGTAGTCGCCTACAGCCAATGCACGGCGAGCACGCTGCTCGACCAATACTATAGGTAGACCGGTCTCTTCAGCCATTTGTTTGAGCTGCCTCATGACATCGTTAACCAGCTTGGGCATCAGCCCTGCAGTTGGCTCATCAACCATCATGATCTTGGGATCCCTCATCAAGACCATTCCCTCGGCGAGCATCTGACGCTCACCACCACTCAGGGTACCTGCCTGTCTGGGTAGATAATCCTTGAGCCTTGGGAATAGACTGAATACGAACTCCAATTTGTCTTGGATTACGCTTGGATCACTCTGGGTATAGGCAGCCATCTTCAGGTTTTCGTCAACGCGTAGGTTGCTGAATATGTTACCTGTCTGGGGCATGTATCCGATACCTGCCTTGGTCCTCTGGAAAGGTGGGAACTTGCTGATGTTCTTTCCCTCAAAGTGAACCTCACCACTATAGACAGTAGCCAGACCCATGAGTGATTTCAGTAGAGTAGTCTTGCCGACCCCGTTAGGTCCAACAATAATGGTTACCTCACCGTCAGGGACCCTGAAGTCAAGGTCGTAGATGACGTGGATAGGTCCATAGCCTACGTTTAGGCCCTTTGTTTCTAGTATGTATTTACTTCCCATCTTACTCACCCAGGTATGCCTTGATTACTCGCTCATCTTCGAAGACTTCCTCTGCAGTGCCCTCGGTAACGAGCTGGCCTAGATCCATGGCGAACACGTGGTCAGCGTATTGTGCAGCAACCTCTAGCCTGTGCTCAATGACTAGGAATGTTAGTCCCAACTCGTCCCTGAGCCTCAGAACGTGACTGAAGATCTGGTGACAGAGCACGGGGTCGATGCTGCCTACGGGCTCGTCCAGTAGGATTGTATCTGCCCCTGACATCAGGGCTCTTCCAATCTCTAGGAGTTTGAGCTCTCCACCGCTGAGGGTGTTGGCTGGTTTGTTCCATACGTGTCTTAGCCCAAGGACTTTTAGTAGTTCGGTTGCACGCCTGACGGCGCTGATCTCGCTATCGATCCAAGTTGGCTTGAAAAGTGACAGAGCGATGTTTTCGCCTGCGTTATCCGGCAAGGCCACTAGCATGTTCTCAAGAGTTGTTAAACTGAGGAAAGGGGACGCTATTTGGAAGGTTCGTACAAGTCCCCTCTGCGCGATCTTGTACATGTCTTCGCTCGTGATGTCTGCGTCACGATAATATATGTGTCCCTTCTCCGGAACAAAAATTCCTGAGATACAGTTAACTAGTGTTGACTTTCCACAGCCGTTTGGCCCGACGAGCAGATAGATGCCGCCTTCCTTTAAACTGAAGCTAACGCCGTCGTTGGCTGCGAACTTACCGAAATATTTGTAAACGTTATCGATTTTAAGTATTTCCGACATGTCGGCATCAACTAAGCATATAGCACACATACAGTGTTTAAATAATTTTGCTGAGAAACACGGGTTTAGAGGGGAATAAAAGAAAGGCGATCCGGCTTTATTTCGGGAAAAGATTTGATAAAAATAGACGGTTTAGGTTAATATGATAGAAGCAACGATAGTAGGCTCTGTTTTGCGTTTAAAAGAAAAAAAATAGAAAAAGGGTTTGGTTATTGTGCTTACATAGAGGGTACGTAGCCGATTGCATCTGTATACCAGGTTACCTGTCCGGTTATACCGTCAAATAGTCCTGCTACATAGGGAATGACTACATCTCCCGCATAGTGGTAGCTCCAGATCTGGTAGTTACTTCCGTATCTGTCTCCATCAACATTCAACCTGTTCCAACCACTTGCACCGAAGTTGTTGAAAGCAGTGTCAGACTGTATTGGGATCAGAACGTTAGCATCTAAACTCTGAGCGTTCATCATTGACTCAACGAGCACCCAACCTATGTCGTAGCTACATGCAGAGTAGTAGCCGAATGGCTGACTGACCAATGCATAGTATCTATCGTATAGATCGTTGAACTTCTCAGATTCAGCTGGCGCAGCGTAAGTACTGTAGACTCGTAGATGATCTACCTGCACAGGGGCATCGTCACAGGCTTGCTGTGTCAATGTAGTTCCATCTGATCCGAACCATGTTAGATCATACATGATTGGATAATCCTGAGCTTGTGTCATCATTACTACGAATTCCTGGAAGGATATAATTTCTACACCTACGTGTTCTGCACCATATTCAGCGACCGCTGTTTCAGCTATACCTTCAGCTGTTTGCAGATAGTTACTGAACTCTGTTGCCTCACCAGCATACCTAATCTTCTCAAGAATCACTCCACCCTTTGCAGTGTACGCGGGCTCTAGGTAGTTGTAGATACCGTCTGCCCAAGCGTCACCACGATAGATGAGGATAATGGCCTTAATTCCGTGGCTCCAAAGCATCTCAGCGATGGCTGGTGCCTGAATTAGGTCAGTTGGACACATCCTTAATAGGTTGTCGTCCGCGATTGCGAGAAGTGGGCTGGTTGAGGATGAACTCCACATTAGCATGTCATTGTCGTTACAGTAACTGAGAGCTGCCTGCGCCTGGCTTGACCATCCGCCACCAATGAAGACGTTAATGTCCATGGACTTGTATCCCTGAACCTTCTCCAAGTGGACAGCGGCCTGACCAGTCGCGTCATCAATCAGATATTCCATAGTTGTATCCATGCCAAGCTTTGCCAAGTAGGCATTATAGTCTGGCGTCATGATTTCGTCAACTAATGGTACTGTTGTTTCTAGACCTACAGTCGTGGATGAGATATATCCAAGCTGGATATTCTTGCCCTCAAGGGGCGCTACTTTGACGATGACGGTTTCTCCGCCATCTCCTCCATCTCCGCTGGGTGCTAGGAAGTATCCTGCTCCAGCGCCGACTACAAGTCCGACTACTAGAAGCACAATTGCTAGTGTGTTACCTTTCATTTCCAAGTTTTGCTTCACCTTATGGTTTGTCGCAGAGAGAAATTACTCTCCTTACATTATATAAGGTTTTTACCGGCATTTATTTAGGTAAACTGTATAATGAAGGAATTGATGTTGTTTGAGGTTTATTTTTGATTAAATAACTCAAAAAACATCTAATTGAAGCCGTTTAACGTAACCAGCCCAATCGGATTAGGCAAAGTATTATTAGCCCACAACGGTACAACCGTAACGGGTTTACAATATGTTAATCCCTGCAATTTGGATGGCAGCGTTGGTCTATGCTTCAGAGATCACGTTGCTAAGTATCGGCTTTACACTAACGTATCTGACAGCGAAGATACCTAACTTCGCACACGGAACATATGCAGGCGTTGGTATCTATGTAAGCTATACATTCGCAAAGATCTGGGGTCTATCACCCTATTTGGGGTTCCCTGTAGCCTTCATAATTGGAGGACTATTCAGCGTAATTATTTACAAGCTGGTTATCGGGGTTCTCACAAACATGGGCGGAGGAGCCATCGTACTGACAATCAGTACACTGGCTATCCAGATCTTCCTAACGGCGTTGATTCAGATCTACGCCTACTACCTGAGGGAAAGATTTAACACATACGCGATGGCGTTCCTGTTGAAGGAAAACGACTTTACAGTCGCCGGCTTCCCAGGAATCTTCGTAGTATCGCTAACTCTAACAGTTTTCTCAGTTATTGCGCTACACTTTATGCTTACAAGAACCAGACTGGGCGTCGCTATGAGAGCGACGGCAGAAGACCCAGAGCTCGCATCGGTTCTAGGTATCAACATCGAACAGATACAGTTGTTCAGCTGGTTCCTAACCGGAGGACTCGCTTGCCTCGCAGGCGCTATGATCCCCCTATGGTTCCAGAGCACACCACAGTCCGGCGCCATGATCATCACAAGCATCATGGCCGGTAGTCTGCTGGGAGGCTTTGACAGCATCTACGGAAGCGTCATCGGCGGAGCCATAGTAGGAATGTCGGAGATTCTCTTGACAACATGGGGTCAGGCGGTTATCGGCGTATGGGTTGGCGAGTACAGGCCAATTGTCCCAATGATCTTCTTGGTCGCAGTTCTACTGATTGAGCCACAAGGTCTACAGGGCGTATGGTCTAAATTTGCGGCCACACAGACTGGAGAAAACTTCAGAAAAGCTGTGGGCCTGCTGAAGGAGTGATAAAAGATGCTACAAAATATCGCATTCGGACTACTCACGAGCAGCGTAGCGGTCACAGGAACCGCTAGGCTAATCGTAGACATCGCTATGTACTTCGGATTATTCGTCATTGTAGCCATGGCTCTAAACTTCCAGTACGGTAACGCAGGCATCCCTAACATGGGATGCGCCGTACAGGTCATCGCCGGCGGCTTCACAGTAAGCGCCATCACTGTCAGACTGTTATTTACAATGGTGGAGGGAGCAGGCGTTGAGTTATTGCCATGGGCAATTGACTTTGACTGGGTATACAATAACCCAGCAAACGTCAAGCTCGCGAACGAGTACATCCAGACACATTCGATGTTTGGTTGGTCTATGCTTCTATTCAGCTTGGCCGTATCTCTGATTATGGGCGCAATTATCGGATGGGTAATTGCTTTACCCGCTATCAGGCTCAGGGCAACCTACCTGATGATCGTATTGATCACCATGGCGGATGCGGCCCAGATCTTCGGAAGGAACATTCCCGCAATCAGCGGCGGTACCCTCGGTATGTTCATACCGAACGTATTCGGATGGTACCCAGGAGACAGGACGGTTCTCACAGCTGTCATCACTCTGCTAATTGGACTTATCAGCTTCTTCATCTTTAGAACTATGCTGAACAGCCCATATGGTAGATTGATGAGGGCTATCCGTGAGAACGAGGTCACAGTTGGAAGCGTTGGAAAGAACGTAGTTGGAATCAGGAGAAACATCTTGATGTTCGCCAGCGGAGTCACAGCACTCAGCGGCACACTCCTAGCCTTCTACTTCAGCTTCGTCGTCGAGGCGAACTACCAGCGTGCCTTCTGGACATACTGGCCCTGGCTGATGCTCATCTTGGGAGGCCCCGGTAACAACGCCGGAACATTCCTCGGATGCGCACTCATCGTCGCCATGCGTCGCATAATCATCGTAAACAAGTGGGTACTAGAAAGTCTATTCTTCTTCCCAATCGCCTACTTTGAGTCAGTTCTTCTAGGTTTACTGCTTATCGGGGTAATCATGTTCCGTCCAAACGGACTGATCCCAGAGAAGCTACTGTACATCCCAGGAGTCAACTACACCTTGATGGTGCAAGAAGAAGTTGAGGTTGACTGGACAGGCTCCACAACCGTTAAGCGAGGATTCTCATCTGGAATCCAGGGCATAATTAACGTGCTTGGTGGAAAGAAAGACAAGGAGGAGAAAGAGTAAATGGATATGGATACTATTCTCTTCTGGGTCATGATCGCCCTCTGGGTCATCATGCCTGCCTTTATCGTTTACGAGGAACTACAGGAGAGAAAATCCCTCAAACTAGCCGAGGAATCATCTCAACGCATGGAAGCTGATAAAAAAGCGAAATAAACTATCCCCTTTTTATTTTATTTATTTATTCTTATAAAGAAAATATTTGTTAAAAAAAGAGTTTACTCTGTAGTCAGAGTATACATGACGCCAACTTTTTCGAGAGCAGCGTCCACTCTTGCGATCAAATCCTCAATCTGGGTAATTGATGGCTTGCTCGTCCAATCAAAGACGAAATCATAATCACCCATAGTCATTGATGCATCGCTGATGATCTTCTCGGGCTCATAACAGTCCTTGTAGGTCTTCTTCATGTTCTGCAGGTAAGCATTCCAGTCATTCTTGTCGCTCTGCATCCTGGTTGGATAAGGCACACATTTGTGACTGAATTTTACCTCTGTTTTAGTGGACATTGTTACAGCAACACCCTCAAGCGCCTTTATTGCTTTGAGTAGTGGAGGACCGTAAATCCTGACATAGCTCTTAACCATTGTTATCGAGTGCTATCATGGTAATAATGGCGTAAAAAGCCTTTCCACAATATGCGAATTGAAAACAGAGTTACTCGCGTTTTTCAGACATACGTTTCATCAATAGACGATATTTTCTGTACTTGTCATCCATACTGAACTTAGCTGGATGAGGTGAAATCGCCACGCCACCGCATAGGGGGCAAGTTTCCTTGAATGTATAAACATCACAGTTTTTACACCGGCGTAGTAGCCAGACCAAGATTATTCCCTCGTAAAGTTGAAGTTGCCTTCAACCTTTTCCCAGTTATCCCTTATGCTGGATACTGTCTTGTCTAGGGCAAGCTCCGCTTTTTTGTAATCCTCGGCCATAAGCTCGATACGGTACTTGGGGGCACCCATGGTCGAGACATTGATAGTCGAATCAAAACCTTCAGCTACCCCAGCAGCTTCAACGAAAGCCATCTTAATATCCTCGACGCCCTCACTGTTGAGGCTAGTCATCTCAATGACACCCTGCACTGTAACGCCCTTTATGATGATCTTATCCTTAGACACCTCTGTAAGAGTCTGGGCTACGTTCTCGCTTAGACCCACCTCGATAAGTGCCACAGAACCCTTCTTTGAAGCAGCCTCAAGACCCTCATAGAGGCTACCAAAGCTATCTACGATCTTTATTATCTCGGTCTCATAGAGCTGATTTAGATCAATATTCAACTCGTTGGCTGCCTGTGTAACCAGGGTCTCGGCTTTTCTCGCCTTTTTCCATTCCTCGAGTTTCTTGCGTTTATCGTCCTTTGTTACTCTTCTGAGGCTGAGATCTACTTGTTCTTTGCTTGGGTCGGTTCTGAGTACTTGTAGGACTAGTTTTTGGCCTGGTCTTACGTGGTTTCTGATGTTTCGCACCCATCTGCTGCTAATCTCACTGATATGCAGAAGACCTTCTTTGTTTTCAAATTCATCTAAACTAACATAACCACCGTAGGACTCCACACGTTTCACAGTGGCTATTACTAGGTAGCCAACTTCAGGCCATTCTGGTAGTCCTAGAACCATTTAACTCACCCTAGTACGGCTATGATTGCGCCGTTGATCTTTGCCTTGCCGCCCGTAGGCTCAGCAAGTGTCTCTCCACAAGTCTGACACTGCACAAGCGTGCTGCTGTGACTGAATACGATCTGTTCAGATTCACAGCTAATACAGCGTACCCGTAGGAATCTGCTTGTGGGCCTTGGTATAAGATGTTCCCATTCTGCCAATTTACTCTATCTCCAGTTTTTTGAGACGCATTCCCTTGCGCATGAGTTGATAGCTGCATTCTTTGCATTTAAGTACGAGTGAAAGTTTCTTTGTGACTTTTGCCTGATTGTGCTGCTCAGGGAATTTTTGTCCACCGTATCCGTGCTTGCGTATCTTTTGTCTTCGCTCGCCCTTCTTAGCGCCCGCACGTTTCCCGGCCTTGTATAGGCTGACCTGGAACTCTGTGTGGGTCTTACATTTTGGGCAGTAAGTCCTCATGATCTTGGGTACTTTCATTGCTATTCTCCACCAGCTTACACTAGTCTCTCCTTATTAGGTTTAACTCTTCAGAAGAGTACGCTCTCTACGATACGGTTGTGTATAAATTATACGGTTACGCATCGGTCTCGACTTTTTTCGCGATACCCCGTTTAATGAGGTTCTCAGCGTTCTGACGCGGGATCGTAGCTAATTCCTCTGGCTGGAATGGCCCATATGCCTTCATATCAATTCCCATTATGGCGGGAAGGGACTGCAGGAACCTGACGAGCACAAGCTCAGTGTCTCTTACCTCGATCTTGGGTGGAGGAGGCGGTGACTCTTTTTTTGTTACAGCGGGGTGAGACTCTGGTTTACTGGATCTTGAAACAGGTAGTTCGGCGCCCTGCCTGTACCCTGTGAGTAGTTGGCGTAGGTTACTGTGTAGCTGCTGCTCCTCGGGGGTCATGGCCTGCGCGTTTATAGCGAGGCCGTTGAGCTCGCTTCTTATTATCTTGTTGAGCCGGGTCTCGCTCAACTCTTTTAGCATCTGATTGGCGTATTTTCGTTCGGTCTGGGTTAGGTTCCCCGAGAGGGTCCCAGTGTTTGCCGGGGTCTTGTTGAGCTGGTTTGTGTAGTTTTTCATCTCGTGGAGGAAGCCATCGGGTATGTTTTGGAGTTCTTCCCGTTTTATCTCGTTGTCCCATGCCTCATGGAGTCGGGTGTATCTGGTTCTCATCTTTTTACTTTGGCTCCTTGTTTGCATAGGAAGAATAGCGCGGCCTCCAGTGGCAGTGTGGCTTCTTCTTCCTCATATGGACCATACAATGTGTCGAGTATTTTGATTTTCGGGACGTGACGGAACACTAGTTCAACTGGGTCGCCTCGGATGATGACCGCCTTCTTCAGCGGGTCATAGTTAGGTAGCTGTCCATAGGGTATTGTCTGGACCTGCCACCCTGTTTTGCCGTGAAGGGTTTTTGGCATCCTGATGAGGCGGTGGATATCTGTGGTAACCACGGTGTCGATCTCTGAGGCCTGTAGCTTTACTGCCTGCGCTAGGAGTGTTTCGAGGCTCTTGGGGTCGATGAGTGGGATGACGTTGCTGGGGTGCTTTGTGACCAGTGTGTCCAGTATGTTATCTTTGTTGTTCACTATGTTTGATGTAGCGTTTCTACCCAGCTTTAACGCCCTGATCTCAGCCTCGGACGCCGTGCTCAGGTAATCGTATATGGCGCGCCCGGTTCGCCCCCGCCACCCATCCTCGGCGAATGTGCTTCGCGCCCCAATGTTTCGCCTGCTGAAGCCTTGGTACTCTGCCTCCAGCCCGGTGGCCATGATGTAGTCCACTATTTCTCGTCGGCTGTTCTGGTCCAGTGACTTGAAGCCGTCGCTGTGGACGTGTACGTGGTATCCTCTGTTTCCGCTGAAGTTTGTGATGAGGTCCTCGATCTTCACGCCGAAGTCGGTTATCAGTATATCCAGCAGCTTCTGGGTCTCAAATTTGGCTGCTTGAAGACATTTTTCACAGAGCCACGTCTCGGTGGTGAACTGGGCTTTACCGCAACTGCATATCTCGGGTGGGTGCCCTGTTCCCTGCTGGTCACAGTTTCTGCACCACCAACGGTCATGTTCCCGCTGGCAGGGGAGATCAAAGTGGTCTGCGTCGATGTCGAATACGAGGTCTGCGCCAAGCCACCCCTTCTGGCTCATGTCCGCTGTGGGGCTGAGATAATAGCTGCTGCTGTGGTAGGCGTGCATCGGGGCGTTGTTTCTGAGGTATCTTTGAAGCTCTGGTTCTGTGGGTAATGCTATGTGTCTGTGCATGCCCTTGCCGTGGAATGTGATGAAGGCGAACTCCCTTTTCTCTATCGCGATCGGGGGTGGAATGGTGGCGCTGTTTTGGCGGTACCAGCTCTGGAACTGTTCCGCTACGAAATCAGGGCTTCCCCACGGCTCTTCCATAATACTTCATCTAGGTTATGGGGGTATAAATCTGGTTACCGGATCGGGTATGTGGCGTGGCTGCATTTTCCGCAGGCTGGCTTATTGTATCTAACGATGTTATCGTAGTGTTTGCAGTAGTGCAGACCCACTTCCTTGAGTTTCTGCTTACGTTCCTCGGTCGGCGGCTCCATTTCCATTTATTCTTCTGTTGCTGTTTTTAAGGATTCAGCTTCCTCGCCTGCTTTCTCTTCCTCACGCTTCAGAATAAGCCTCGCCTTTTTCCTGTAATAACTTAGAGGATGAACTACGCTCTTACAAACACTGTCAGGGTTTCTGCAGACACCATGAGTGCGAAGAGTGTTACAGGTGGGAGGAGTGTACTTGGTCCTGTTGCCCTTCATACCGGCAATGTGCTCGATCTGGTACCGGGTTAATGACTCATCGAAGTCAGTCACACTGGTATAGAAACTCACCATCTGATCCAGAGGCATACCGATATTCACAAGGAAACTTGTCAACGCGAACCGCTCCATGTGGCTGGCGCGGCGACCCGCAAGCAGCCCCTCAAGACAGTAGTTGATGCAGGGTGGGAACGCCTCATTCATAACCTCGGCTGGTAAAGCGCTTCCCCCTAGCTTGGACCGGTTCTCATCGAAGGTCTTCTTTATCTCATCGAGCCTAACCTGAAGCGTCTGAGGAAGCTTGAAGCTGCTCGGGGTGGCAACGCGTTCGTTGACCCATTTCTCTACCTCTACTTGCATGAGCCTTGAAGCCTCGACGCCTGTTATGGATACGTATCCGTTAGTCATCTTGCGGTTAACGAGCTTCCATTTACCCTCATGGAAACCCGCAGCGACCAGGAGATAGTCCTGAAACCCTACTTTGAGGTTATGCATGACGCCGTCGATGCTCTCCGGGTCTTGACGAATATTCCAGCCGAACTCATCACGCGCTATCTGAAGTAGCTTCTCCTCATACTCATTCTGAAGTAAATTGTAGGCTCTAACCGCCTCGCTGAGGGCGTAGCGTCTGTTGAGGAACTGCTCCCCTACGAGGGTTACGAACATGACTGCTAATGGGTAGCTGAGTAACTCTGTCTGTGGGTCGGCTAGCTGCTCTGATACCTCACCCTTCACTATTGCCTCGATCACTCGCTCCTTTGCCCTGTCCACTGCTTTTGTGTAGATGGGTCCTGCGAGGTCGTCCAGTTGGAGGTCCAGTGCCTCAAGGAGGTTGAGCCCCACCTTGAGGAAAGGGTACTTGGCGGCCTCTCGTTCAGCTAGCATCATCACACCTCAGTAATCGGAGATTATAGTTTTTCCGTTTAGCAGAGACATGTTTATTATATTTAGAAATATATTATCGTTGGAATGTCTGGTAATAAAGTTCGGATTTTCCTAACAATAATAGTGGTTGTTCTGGTGCTTTCCGTAGGGGTCATCGGTTTTAGGCTTACCAGAAAACCATTTGATCTTGTAGAGATTACCTTGAACAAGAGAATAGTCGATCAAGACGAGAGCCTCACCTTAACCATCCATAACTATGGGTTTAATTGGGTCCAGTTTGGCTCCATTTATGAGATTTACAGAGAATACGATAATGGCACTCTTAGAAAATTCGAGTTCCCGGATAATTATGCATGGACAGCGGCGTTAGGAGAGATAGCTCCATTAATCGGTAGCAATTCTCAGAAGGTCTTTACTAACCTTGAGCCTGGTAACTACTATGTCAGGAAAGCATTCACAATAGTTGGTATTGGGAATTTTCATAAGACAGCCTCATTTACTGTGAAATGAGTGTGTTTTATATAACGCAGGGTCCAAGGTTTCTCTATGGCAAAGAAGTACAAATGTGGAATCTGCGGATACATCTACGACCCAGCCAAGGGAGACCCAGACGCTGGAGTAGCTCCGGGAACACCATTCGAGGAGCTACCGGATGACTGGGAGTGCCCAGTCTGTGGCGCGCCAAAAGAAGAGTTTAGCCCAATAGACTAGGGTAAATAGGTGTAGTTGATCCACCAGAAGCATTTACCCATAAACACGTTTTTTTCAGTTATTCCCTTGCTGTGTTCACTGAATATGGATACCAGTTCCCCGGGTGTGAAGTAGTTCTTGACGATGAGATGCTGCGTCCCATCGTTCAGGGTTCTGAGCTTGTACGTGTTGGGGTCACCCTGCTTGGTTTGGAGCTTCCCCCCCACGCCCTCGATGAAGGTGTTATCAGTGATGAAGACCCTTGCACCGGGTTCAAGGAAGCTGTGGATATGTTTGAGCCAACCGGGAATATCCTGCTTCAAGACATGGCTGAGCATAAATGAAGCTATGACACCAGTGAACCGCTCCTCAAACACCATATTGTAGGCATCCATAATCTTGTACATTGTGGGGCAACCGTATTCCTTGCTACGGGCTATCTCCAGCACAGCCTCGTTGATATCTATCCCAAGGATGCTCTCAGCGGTCGCGCTGATACGCTGGGTCCAGTAACCTGTGCCGCAGCCTATATCCAGCACCCTGCGACCCTTGAAGGCTTGTTTGAGCTGGGACTCCATATGGTCCTGTTCTTCTTGTCGCTGGGGGTCCCGCCACGCATAGATTTCCTCGTATTCTTTGGCGCGGTCACTGTAGTACTTCACCATATCATCAGACATTTCGCTATGAATTGTAGCACAAGATAGATAAATTCAGTAGGCTACCTGTAGACAAGAAGAAGACCGATATCATCAAGACGGGTACAAGGGACCACCGGATAGACCCTTTTTTACTCAGTTGTCTCCAAGAGAACAGTCAGCGCACAAAGCAGCATAGAAATCTATGCGCCTGATGAACCCCTTGAGGATCATTTGGAGCTCCTCCAATTTGGATAAATTCTGAGGAAAATAACCATCAACCATAGCAGTAGGAGTCCCAGATATCGGGTTGTGACGTCTCCTTCAGCGAGATAAGTGAACACGATAAGAGGGATGAATGTGCGAACATCGCCACGAGAACAGAATCTGAGGCTAGGTACAAGGAGTCTATTATGGATGATTGCCCGAGCATCATGAGATACCCGAGGACTTAGGGAGGGGTCCCAAAGGCTATGTTCGTGACCTGATGCCACAGCCACCAAAAAGAGCCTAGTATCAGACTGGCGATGTTCAACCCAAATCTAGCCTGAAGCCTCGAAAGAGCATAGCCTCTCCAACTCGGCTCCTCCAGCAGTTGACTGGAGACCAGCCCCGCAAAGAATGTAATGGGGATTATCAGTAACAACGAGACACCCAGCTCAGCTGGACCCGGCTCAAAGACCCTAACTGAGTTCCCGAGTAAGACGAATAGGGTTTTACTTCCGAGGTCAAAAACCGGAAAAATTAAGGCGGCAATTACCAGTTGTGGGATATTGTTGCGCCAAGTCTTGATTGTTTGAAGTATCTTGGTTAGATTCTCTGTGCCGGCTGCTTTGTCTATTATCCATACGGATAGATGGGAGATATACCACCCAGCGTCGATGGGATTACTATCATCTGAGAGGGCCAAATGTCAAGCAGAAGCTGAGCCCACCAGAACCAAGCGAATGGGATAACCAGTAGGAAAAATGAAAGAAAAGGATGCCCCCTGATGAATCTCATATAGTATTCACTGTATCTTCTCCGGTCTTCTTTGCTATAATAGACTCCAGCTCCTCGTTGCTCAGATCCACACGGAGAACCCCATCACTGCAGCATATCTCCAGCATCACGCCTTCAACATGGCTAATCTCTTGTGTCTTACCCATCTTCCCCTCGATGATCACAGCACCTCGACTGCCCTCGATGGTGATGGTGTGTAGATTCTTCTTGTCTTTGAGCTCGATTGAGAAAGAACGATCACTCACAGATTCCGCACCTCTGGGATTACTGAACCGATTTCCTTGAGAGGCTCAAGAAGGTGGGCATTAGACATATTGAAGATGATATGGTCGAAACCTATCTCGCTCAACTCAAAGCAGAGTTCCTTCACATCATCAACAGACATATGCTCATCATCTAAAAGAATCGTAGCGAGCCCTGTCTTCTCGATGCTGGAATAGTCTCTGCCAACCCTAGAGCAGTTGTCCCTTAGGATATCCAGTTTTCTCGTGAGATCACGTTTCTTGTTCGCATAGCGTTCCCTCATCCAGTCCCCGTGCCCTTGAAGGGGCGTTCCTATGTGGAGGTTGACGGCGTCACCGTACTTTGCCACAAGTTTGAGCATTGTTTTCTCACCCTCGCAGCCAATCAGTACAGGCGGATGAGGCACCGAGATGGGAGGTGGATTGTTTACAGGCGACTTCAAGCTCCAATAGGTTCCTTCAAAGTCACCTCCAGTGCCCCAGATGTGCCTAGCGATCTTCAGTGACTCAGTCAGCCTCCCAATCAACTCCGATCTGGACCCGGGAAAAGGTAATCCGAAGGCTTCAGCCTCCTGCCTAAACCACCCTGCACCGATGCCCAAGTACGCTCTACCCTTGGAGAGAACATCAAGGGTCGTAACCATCTTAACTAACAGCCCCGGGTTTCGATAGATGTTACCTGTAACCATGGTACCCAAGCTCATTTTCTCGGTTACCCCAGCTAGGTAGCCAAGAGTGGTATACGCCTCCAGCATTGGATCTGAGTATAAGCCAAAGCCTTGACCAACCTGATAGAAATGATCCATAACCCAGAAGCTGCTGAACCCTAATTCTTCTGCGGTCCTCGCAGTCGCTGCCAATGTCTCGGCTATGCTGCTTGTTCCACCAGGATACTTGAAGAAGGGCTGTTGCAGTCCTATCTTCATCTCTGGGCTTCCACCTTTACCCTGTTATAGTACTCGGTGTTTTCCTTTAGCATCTCTCTGATGGGTAACCCATATGGGCACTTGGATTCACAGACGCCGCACTGGATACAGTTCTCAGCGGACTCTATGGGACCAGCCATGATCTCCATGAAGCTCTCAAGTGGCCAGAGCCTGTGCATTTTCTTGGTGATCATAGTCATCCAGATGCCGACTCCTTGTGGGCACGGTTGGCAGTAGAGGCACTGCCTGCAGAACCTGTGCCCCAGCTCTGCTCTGATCTCACTTATTCTCATTCGATCCAAATCAGAGAGGGGCTCGGGGTTATCAACCAACCCAACAATCTCCTCGACTTCCTCGATCTTCTCCACACCGGGATCTGGGAGAACCGAGTCAAACTGGAGAAGATACCTGAAGGCAAGCCCAGCATCTGTGATGTTTCCACCCGCGAAGGGCTTCATTCCTATGAAACCAATATCGTGCATCTTGGCTAGGGGGATTAACTCGGAAACTGCCTCATCTGAGATAAAGTTGAACGGAAACTGTATTGTTTCGAAGAGCCCGGAGGCTGTCGCCTTCAACGCAACATCTAGGTTGTGGCTGGACATCCCGAGATGCCTGATCATGCCTTCGTCCAATGCTCTCTGCGCTGCCCTTAGAGCACCACCATCCTCAATCATCTGATCATATAGCTCCATGGTTGGTACGTTGTGGAACTGCCATAGATCGATGTAGTCTACTCCTAGTCGATGCAGGCTGCCGTTTATGGTGTTCTCTGTCTGCTCACCGCTCCTCCAGCTACCCTTGGTAGCGATGATCGCCTCATCTCTACGGCCTTTCAACGCCTCTCCTATCCTGATCTCGCTATCACCATACCCGATGGAGGTATCCACGAAGTTGATGCCCAGATCCAGTGCACGTAATATTACATACTTTGCCTTCTCCGGAGAGGGTCTCTGGATAGGTATACCGCCTATGGCGACCTTTGAAACCATCAAACCAGTTTTACCAAGTCTAAATTTTTTCACAGTATTGCACCTTTATGTATAGAATATCTAGTGCGGAAATGAGAATAAAGTAATCTTCGGTTTGATGCGAAAAATTAAGGGTTAACCTTTAGGATGTTGAGCCTGAGTTCCAGTAGTATAGGAACAGGTCCTTACACCACTGACGGAACCCCTCGCTTGTACCTATAATAGGAGAGTAATCCAAAGCGCCGTGAATGTAGGGTAAACAGATTAATGCCTCCTTATCAGTAACAGCCAACCTGATACTAACCTCCGGTAAGATCATCTCCAATGTGCCTCTAGTGGGTTCAAACCCGGGAGGAGGAACGATGTTCTCAGGTGCGATAAACCTGAACTCTACCCCTGTATCGACCCTTTTCTGGATAATGGGTAACGCACTTACAAGTATCTGCTCTGACATCACCCAGATATACTCCTCAGCCTCCTGATACATCATCTCGGTCAAACGTAGACCAGTCAAGGTATCAACAACGAACCTCGCTTCCTCTAAAGCCCCTATTCTCTGTAGAAATTCCTTTGGAAGTACAGATAGATCGTGATTGAGCACGTAACCCCTGTTCCCAGAAAGGACACCGAGTCCTCCAAGAAGCTGAAGAGAAGCTTCACCATAGTTGGTAAGATAATAATGCCCATCACCGTCCCTGCCTAACAAACCAGCCTCCTGAAGACGCTGGAGATGACGTGATGTCTCAGTTACTGTGATCTCCAGTTCCTGTGCTATGTGGGAGAGCTTGAGCCTGCCATTACTGATTTTTTGGAGTATCCTCATCCTCTCGGTGCTGGATAACTCGAATAATAGATCACAGAGGCGCTCCATCTCATGCGATGTAATGTTATGGGTTTTTATTATTATCTAACGACTTAACGGGTTCTTTGGGTGGGAGAGAAGATTCTGGGCGATAATCAGATCCCCAGACAGCAGATCATAGTCAAGGAGTTCATCCTTGGTTATCCAGTTTGCCTGCTCATGCTCGGTTAACCTGATCTCACCCGAAACATACCGCAAAAGATAGTAGAGAATCCGCAGCGGTGGCTCAGTGTAAGACCCATAATAGCAAACTACATCAACAACGATACCAAGCTCCTCCATAATCTCCCGGACTACCCCATCCTCGCCGCATTCATCGGGCTTCAATGTGCCTCCGGGGAACTCCCACTTCAACCCATGGGTATCATCTCGGTGCCGCTGGGCGATCAAAATCTTATCATCCTTCTGGATTATCCCACCGGCAACAGTAATCATAAGAATTGGATGGGTTGACGGCATATGAACCTGCTTACTAGCGGGTTCTATGAAAATTGAATCTAGTACAGGTATGGTATCAGTTTCCACTTGACCTTCTTCATATACTTCCGGTACTCATCCTTGTACTCCCGTAGTAGCTGCTCCTCCTCCTTGGGAACAAACACATACATCACGGCGAAGGTGAGTACCGCCAGCAGCCGTGTCTCATAGATAGGAAGAGAGATGGTTAAGCCCAGCACAAACATGATGAAGCCAGCGTAGAAAGGATGCCGAACCACACCATACGGTCCCTCGGTGAGCAGTTTGCCTTGGAAGTTGCGCCCCCAGTACACATACCAGTAGAGACAGATGACAGCCCCCACAACGGTTAGGAGGCCACCTGCAACCAATCCAAGGCTGAGTGTCAACATCTACTTCACCGGATACTTTCTGAGTTCTCTTGGGAAGTGGGTGAGCTCTCTTCCACCCTTCTCTGTGCAGACAACAGTGTCCTCGACACGCACACCGATCTCCCCGACGATGTAGATGCCGGGTTCATCAGTGAAAACCATGTTGGGCTCCAGAAGCTGAGTGTTGTTCCTAACCATATAGGGGTGCTCATGGATCTCCATACCGAGCCCATGCCCCAGCCTGTGAATAAAGTACTCACCATAACCAGCAGCATCGATAACCTTACGCGCAGCCACATCGATAGACTCACAAGTAACTCCCACATGGGTCGCAGCTAGAGAAGCCCGGTTAGCAGCCAGCACGATTTCATAGATTTTCCTCTGCTTCTTGGATGGCTCATCACCATAGAAAACGGTTCTCGTGCAGTCGCTCCAGTAGCCCTTGTAGAGACCACCCATGTCAACGAGCACGAATTCACCGGGCTCAAGCCTCATATCACCCGCTGAGCCATGAGGCAATGCAGCCCTCTCACCGAATAGTACACCAGCGAAGGCTCTGCTGGCGCCCCTGCTCTGCATACCGTTTACCATCAGGGTCTGAAGCTCCTTCTCAGTTATACCTGTATGAAGCTGAGCGAACGCCTCCTCCATCGCCGCGTCACTGATCCTGCAGGCTTCTTCGATTAACGCTACCTCCTCATCGGTCTTCACCATACGGACATAACCGAGGTGTTTACCCACATCAACGAACTTCGCTTTAGGCATCAACTCATTCAAGCTGTTAACCCAGCCCCAAGGAGCCTCCTCGGGAATACCGAGACACCCATCACCATAACCAGAAGCCATGAGAGTATCAGCCAGAAGCCTAACCGGGTCTTCATGCTCATCCCATATCTCAACCCGTTTGAACCAGGGATCCAATCCCCGTAGCTCACCCTCAAGCCGGTTAACAACAAAATAGGGCTCGCCATCAACGGGAACAACAGCAGCCGCGAGACGCTCACTCACCCCGACGGGAAAACCAGTATAATACGAGATATTGGCCCCGGGAAAGAGCAGTAATACATCAACACCATCTCCATGAAGCAGGTCTAACACCTGTTTGCATCTTTCTTTCTGGAATGCACTCAAATAGATCAATGAAAAAATGCAGTTGTAGCCTTTAATGCCTCCGGCAACCTGTAGTATTCACTATATGTTGAACCTGTAGTATTAACTACAAGTTGAAAAGACAGCATTAACAAAAAGTTGAGTTGAAAAAGGGATTATAGAGTAGCGATGAATTTCTTCATCTCGGCGTTTATGTCTACTCCGTCGAGGTTAACGTTCGCCTTTGTCTGACCCATTGGAGTCCATGCGGTCGTCTCATATTCCACCTTTTGCTTTAGAACCAACTCAGCTAGTTTTGCCTTGGCTTTTTGTCCCTCTGGCGTTGACTTGTCTGGCGCTTCGACGCCCTCGAGTACAATGATTGCGTCAGTCCTGAGACGGAAGCTGATACCGTCTATGATCTCAACAGGTGTTGCTTTTTTCAATGACATTGTTAGTCTATGACTTTCAAGCGATATCGATTAAAAACCTTACTCTATATGATCCGGATAATAATTATCGAACTGCGATTTTTCTGAGTATTTTACAAAGGCTAGAGGCGGCATGAGCGCTTGTAGAAAAATGCAGAAAACAATAGATCTGTTTTTAAAAGAAGAATCCTCAGAATTCGCTTATTAATTGGAAAACTAGATAATATTCAGTCAACATATGTTTTTGTAATGAGCGGGAGACCCCCCAGCTATGATAGGATCGTAGTTGCTGCCCTTGAGGTCTTTGACCAATACGATACAGCGATAACGCTGCGTCAGCTGTATTACCGTCTGGTGTCTCGGCTTCTCATCCCAAACACAGTCAACAGCTACAAGCGGCTCAGCAGGATAATGGTCAAGGCAAGGGAAGAGGAGGCTGTTCCCGTTAACTGTCTTGAGGATCGTAGCAGGCGTATACTGGGCAGGGGTGATACGGGTTATGACTCGGCTGAGGAGTATCTGAAGCAGAAGCTGAGCGGTCTACAGGATAGCTGGAAGGGCTTCACTATGCTCATGTGGGAGGAGCAGCCTGTCTATCTTTTGATTAGCCTCGAGAAGGATGCCCTGAGCAGGCTGGTGAGCAGGGTCGCGAACCAGTACTCGGTGCGCACCTTCCCCACACGGGGATACCCCAGCTTCAGCTATGTCCAGATAATGGCTAACTATATGCAGACGAGGCTCAACGGGAAGCCCACTATATTGCTTTACTTCGGGGACTTTGATCCCAGCGGAGTGGATATTGAACGCGACCTAGAGGATCGACTGGGCAGGTATGGTGCCAAGGACTTCGAGGTGAAGCGCATCGCATTGACCGCCGAACAGATCAGGCATTACAGTCTTCCACCCATGCCCGTGAAGCGTAGCGATGCCCGTGCGGAGAGCTTCATGGCTACTCATGGTGATAGCTCGGTTGAGTTGGATGCTCTGGACCCCAATCTTCTCCAGGAGATGGTTGAGAAGACGATACTCGAGAACATTGATGCCCACAAGTGGAACGCGCGGGTCAAGAAGATAGAGAATCTGCAGAAATGGATCAAGGACAAGTTAGAGGATATCGAAAAAGTCATCGATGATGAGATAGAGTCTCTAGAGGACTCCTAGCTTCATAAGGCTCTCCTTGAACTCGACGCGTTCTCTCTCAGTCATGCCTCTGAGGGGAGCCCGTGGGACACCGGCGTCAACACCGCGCAGCTGTAAGGCCTCATAGTGGGGCGCCAGTGGAGGCTTCTGCAGTTTTCCACGGAGTACATTGAGCTCGAACTGTTTCCGCTTGGCAGCATCCTGATCCCCTGATCGGATTACACGGAGGAAATCAGAGTATACATCGGGGAAACCGTTGGCGTAGCCTGTGATGGCTCCCCGTGCGCCCATGACCATGGCTGGGTAGATGTAACTGTCTGAGCCACAGATGACGGTGAAGTCCTCGGGCAGGACCTGCAGGTAGTTCAGTAGGTTGATGAAGTCTCTGCTACTATCCTTCACACCCCTTATGTTGGGTATCTGGGCTAGTTTGAGCATCATGGCTGGGGTCACGGAGTTCACTGCCTGACCGGGTATATTGTATATGTAGAGTGGTAGTTTGCTCGCCTCTGCTATGGTCTTGAAGTGTTTGATTATACTCTCTTCGTCAGGCTTCATGAAGTAGGGTGGAACAGCGCCCAAGGCATCCACTCCGGCGGACTCGGCTGCCCTAGCCAGTATGACTGCTTCCTCGGTGCTGGGTGCCCCAACGTGTGCGAGGAGCTTGATCCTGCCCCGCGCCGCCTTCGCTGATTCCTTGAACATCATGACTCGTTGATCGGTTCTCATCACCGAGCCAAGGCCAGCGGTCCCGCAGAGGAACAAGCCGTCTACTCCGCCTTTTATCTGGAAGTCGATAAGTGGCTGTATCGCCTCAGTTTTGAGTTCCCCTGTCTCTGTGAATGGTGTTACTAGGGCTGTGATTATCCCTGATAGTGGCTCCATTTTACTCACCACCATAGTATTGACTGGGTTGTTATTCTTTGTGCCAAATTTTATCACGGAAAACGACGCATCATGAGTGATGACAATCCCAGATGTAGTTAGCCTAGGGGAGCCCATGGTGGAGTTCTGCGCCACAGATGTGGGGAGACTCAGCAAGGCACCGTTATTCAAGCGTGGCTGGGGTGGAGACACAAGCAACTTCGCGGTAGCCGCATCCCGGCAAGGACTCAGTGTAGCCCATATCTGCAGACTTGGGGGTGACGAGTTCGGGAGAAGCTTCCTAGACCTCTGGGAGGCTGAGGGCATGGATAATAGCAGGGTCTTCGTTGAGCCCGATGCCTGGACGGCTATCTATATTATCAGCCTCATGGAGGGTGGTGGACATGATTTCACCTATTATAGGGCTGGGTCAGCGGCGAGCAGATACAGTGTTGATGATCTGGACCTCGATTGCCTCGGCGGAGCTAAGGTTTTCCACACCAGCGGCATCAGTCTCGCCATCAGCGGAAGCGTGAGGATGGCAGCCCTCAAGGCACTACATTTTGTGAAGGAAAAGGGTGGCTTCAACAGTTTTGATATCAACATGAGGGCGAAGCTATGGGACGTAGAAACCGCGAGGAGGAGCTTAGCCGAAGCCTTCAGCGTATCTGATGTGGTTTTCGCGAGCATGGAGGATATGAACACCCTCTACGGGATCAAGGAGCCCGCGATAGCAGCCGAGTATCTGCGAGGTATGGGTGTGGAGACAGTGGTAGTCAAGCACGGAGGAAAAGGCTGCTATGTCTCGACGGATGAGCGGAGCTTCACTATGCCCGGGTACAGGGTGGATGTGGTGGATACTACTGGTTCGGGTGACGCATTTGATGGTGCATGGATAAAAGGAGTCTTGATGGGTTGGGATTTGGAGAGAACCGCGAGTTTCAGCAACGCAGTTGGGGCTCTCACAGCCACTGGGCTGGGCGCGGTTGCCCCGATTCCCCGTCTCGAGGATGCTGTGAGGCTCATAAAGGAGCAGGGTGGAGTATGGTAGCCCCAGAGGTATTGAAGACCCGGATAAGCCGGGTTATAGCAGCGACCCGGTTCCCATTTGTGGGTCAGGATGACTGGGATGAGTCACGCACGACCATCGCCAATGATCCACGTGACCC
>CAYUTB010000002.1:0-7669 GCA_964447425.1 uncultured Candidatus Bathyarchaeia archaeon | reverse complement strand
CCTGATATGGCAAAGGATCATCGATGATTGTAGTGGGTTATACACACATTTTCTTTTAACGCACCTCACCCAAAAACCAATTAAATCGGGTGAGAATCGATGAGTAGACGTGGTTTAACTGGGCTAGAGACAGCCATTATTCTGGTAGCTTTTGTGATTACATCTTCTGCATTTGCCTTTGTTGTGCTTAACATGGGGCAGCAATCGGCTGAGCAGGCTCAGTCTGTGATAAGCAGCAGCATTGATGATTCCAGCGCAGCGCTATTGATGGACACGAATATCATAGGGGTATTCTCAAACGTCACTGGAGTCCAGAGCACCATATGTCTGACCAAGGCTACCTTCTACATCAGGCTCAGCCAAGGCCATACCCCCATCGATATGGATGACAGCAAGATAGTCATCACCTACACCAACCCAAGGTGCCACACCGTCATCTATGACGCAAACACAAATACGACGAGCATCACCGTGGTTGCGGGTAACGGGGACACCATGCTTGAGGTAGGGGAGAAGTTCAAGGTAGTAATAGACTTCACAACCATCGATAAAACGGCTGTTAACCCCGCTCAGGCGGATATGAACAACGTCTACACACACCCATATGAGGAGCTCAGGATTGAGATCCAGCCAAGCTCTGGAGCCAAACTAGCGATTGAGCGATTGATCCCGCAGGTCGAAAGCATAGTGATGGGCTTCTAACCCAACTTATCGTAACGAACCCACTTCCCTGTGCCTAGATCATAGAGCCACGCCTTTCTAGGGTTCTCTGCCGCCAACTGTTTTAGCGTTAATAGTTTCTCGGCGGAGTCTCTCTCTGGAAACTCTAAGGTTCCATCTGAGGCGTTTATCAGTTCGACTGCAGCGGGGCAGTTCATATCAACACCCAGGAGAGTTCCTTCCGCTGGGTCTGGGTCTAGGCTGAACGGGTACTGTCTGCATGTGGAGGGGCGGTTCGAGTAGATTATGCATTTCTCATCCACGAGGTGTGGGCAGATAGATGTGGTTAGCTGGTAAGCCACTATATTGAACCGTGGATCATATGGGCGTTTACCGACTCCGAGGTATGGTTTCACATGTTCCTCAGGGAAGTGCACCGTTTCCTCGGGGAGGAGGGTCAGCCCCCTGAGTATCCCGTGGTCTCTGAGCACCAGACCGCGACAGCATTTTCCGCATCCTCGGCATGTGAAGCTCATCTGTTTCACTCGGGAAAGATCACTGTTTTCGGTGGATACGGGTAACTGCGTTTACTATGAGTGTAACCTAGTTCAACGATCTGCTCGGTGAGGCGTATAACGGCTCGACCCGGGTTCACCACCAGCACACCATCGTATCGTTTGTCGAGTTCTATCTGCAGCCTCTCGCTGTGATCGTTCAGAGCCATGCAGCCGAAACAGATTGCGTCTGCGCCATCCTCTACAGCTGCCACCGCGGTTTCCAGTGTCTTCTCTAAGCCACCGGGTTCTCGTAGGGCCAATACAGGGAGATCAACGGCGTAGATGCCACTGCACCGTAAATCTAACCCGAGGTCCCGTACCTGTTTCTCAGCTACCCTCATGACGTGGGGTAGCTGGATGATTAACGCGAATCTATCCGCCAGCATGGAGGCTAAATACATGGAAGCCATACCGGGGGACATCACGGGTATGCTCAGCAGGTTTCTACAGGCGTCCAGACTTGGATCATGCCCACCCCAGATAATCACGGCGTCAGCGCCCTCCTCCTCACTCCGCTTCGCCCGCTCCAGTATTCCGGGTGCCGCTAGTTCCATCTCGGGGAGTGAGTCAACTGAAGCAGGACCTTGCTTGGTGGTAACAAGTCTTAGATCGGTTTCCGGTGAGGTGTAGCTTTTGAGGATGGTTTCTCTGTTTTTTAGGGATTCAGGGGATAGTCCATGGATGAGCATTATGACGTCGATTCGCATGGGTTGGTATGGGGTTTACAGGTGTATAGATTTTAGGTTCAGAGACTAGATGAGTCTCGGGCTCTTGGTGAGTTGCTCGTAGCCGTCTTCGGTGACCACCACGTTCTCCTCCATGCGAACACCACCATACCCGGGCAGATAGATACCGGGCTCAACGGTGAATAGCATCCCGGGTTTGAGGACATCCGAGCTATTCTTGCTCAATGTAGGAGTTGGGAACCCGCTTAATGGATGCCCGAGGCTGTGGGGGTAATCGGGGAACCCATGCTCCGCGAGGACCCTGCGTGATATGGTGTCCAGCTCCATGCAGCTTGCACCGGGTCTGACGTGGTCGATTACTGCCTGAACCGCTTTATCCATGGCTTCTAGCATCTTCTGCTTCTTGGGGTCATCTCCCAGTATGAATGTGCGGGTCTCATCAGCGGCGTATCCATCAACGGTGGGTCCTAGGTCTACCAGCATGAACTCACCCTTCTTTAGCTCTCGGGAAGTAGGATAACCGTGGCTGTAGGCTGACCGGGGCCCAGTTGATACAATGGTCTGGAAGCTATAGGTCTCGGCTCCATGCCGCTGCATGGCGTAGTTTGCCTCTGCCGCTATCTCGGTCTCTTTGACGCCGGGTGCCATGGCCTCTCGGGCTGCGCTGCATCCGAGGTCTGCTAGCTGGGAGGCTTTTCTGTGGAACCTGATCTCCTCGGGGTAGAGCCCGTAGAATACGTCGGGGATTATGGTGCCTGATATGTCTACGAGTTCTCCGTGCAGGTTTTTCTTATAGTACTCGTAGCCGCTGTGGCTCAAAGAGTCCATGTTGCACCCGATTCTGGAGCCTGTTTTTAGGTGCATGTTGGCGTACTCGGCTACTTGTTCGCCTGCTCGTGCCCTGCTCTCTACTAGTTTGACTGGTAACCAGCTCTCCTCCACTGCACTGTTGTAGTCTACACTGTAGACGTAGAGGGCGGGGTTTCCATCGAGGGGTATGAGTAGGGCGGTTCCGCTTGTGGTGTCTGCGATTCGTTGGAATCTGGGCCCCATTCCGGCTCCGCCGTTGAGCCAGACAAGGTCCAGCTCATGCTCAGCCATCAGTTGCTTCAGGTGACTGTATCTTTTCTTACAGAAATCCACTGGAGTTGACATAATATCTTGATTACTCTAGGGCAATAATAATTCACCCATGAATGAAACAAGTTAAAGACAACCCCTCCCACGGTTATTTGAGGAGTTTTATGCGTTTAATCAGCATTGGGGGCGGTGAGCCCGAGTATGATACACCCAGCAACATCATTGAGGCGATGAAGCAGGCGATGGAAGATGGGTACACACACTACGGAGACTTTAGGCACATCCCTGAGCTGCGTCAGGCTGTTGCAGCCAAGTACAAGCGGTATGGCGTTGATGTTGACCCCGAGCTTGTGATCATCACGCCGGGCAGCACCATGGGCATCTATATGGCTTACAAGGCGTTGATGAAACCCGGGGAGGAGTTCATAGTGATGGACCCGTGTTTCTTCGGGTACTTTTTGGCTGTGAAGGAGCAGGGCATCAAGCCTGTGCCGGTTCCACGCAGCGGCGATGACTGGAGCTTCAACATCGATGACCTCTACAATGCAACCACGGACAAGACAAAAGCTGTGCTCATATGCAGCCCCGATAACCCAACGGGTGCGGTGCTCAGCCAGAAGGAGCTCAAGGAACTAGCCGAGTACAGCGTTGAGAAGGATGTAAAGATCATCAGCGACGACATCTACGATGAGATACTCTACGATGGAGCCAAGTTCAAGAGCATCGCAGCGTTACCCGGGATGAAGGAGCGGACCATCATCCTCAACGGGTTGAGCAAGACATATGCCATGACAGGCTGGAGGGTCGGGTACATCATCCCACCTGATAAGGAGACATATGATATGCTGTTCTCGCTGCAGATGAGCACCTACCTTGTGCTCAACCAAGCACTGCAGTACGCGAGCGTCGAAGCATTGACGGGACCACATGACAGCGTCAAGAAGATGGTAGAGGGCTACAGGGAGAAACGTGAATACGTCGTCGATGCATGGAATGATATGCCCAAGGTCTCTGTCACCAAGCCGAAAGGTGCTTTCTACGCTTTCCCGGACCTCTCAGGCTACGGATTGAGCTCAGCAAAGATGGCTGAGTACATCAAGAAGGAGGCGAACGTAGCCATAACACCGGGACACCTCTTCGGGGCGCAGGGAGAGGGACACATCAGGAACAGCTTCGCTCAGAGCATGGATGATCTCAGCGAGGGTTTGACGAGGATAAAGGCTGCACTATCCAAGCTCTAAGCCTGAGTGTCTCATATTCTATTTTTTCCAGCTAGTATGTTCAGTTTATCGAGAAAATGGTTACTGAACCAGCAAGATCTGGGCTGAGAAACCATTATTAACACTTCAAAGCTGAGCATGAACGAGGACTATTGACTATCTCCCACGAATCCAATCAAGTTGATGGAAAAGCATGGAATATAGATCGGGTGAAACCATTCTGGGTTCTGATAATTCTCGGATTCATAATTCTGGGGTACATTGCCTACCCAAAGATCAAGCCAGAGCCCACGGATAATATTCCAACAACAGGTGAGACGGTCACAGACATCGATGGAAACGTATACAGGACCATCAAGATCGGTGACCAGACATGGATGATGGAGAACCTCAAAACCACGAGGCTAAACAATGGGCAGGAGATACCCTATGTGACCGTTGACCGGGAATGGGAGACTCGAACTTCTCCAGGCTACTGCTGGCCAAACAACGAACCATCAAACAAGGATGACTACGGGGCAATGTACAACTGGTACACGGTGAATACAGGTAAGCTCGCCCCAATGGGGTGGCATGTTCCAACATATGAGGAGTGGGAGACGCTCGCAGATTATCTTGGAGGAGACTCTGTGGCTGGTGGAGCGTTGAAGGAGATGAATTTCACTGTCTGCTGGGCTGGGGACAGGATTTACACCGGTGAATTCGTCTACTTTAATGAGTTTGAGAAATACTGGTGTTCTACGGGAGGAGGCTGGCACCCCACCGATGCACAATACTGGACCATAACAAGACAAGAGCCAGTATTCAGTGCAAGCAGCCACCCAAGAATGGATGGACACTCGGTGCGATGCATAAAAGATAATTAAAAAAGTTCACTCTCAGTGGCTTGTTCGTTTCTTTATGCCCCTGAGCATAGCGATCTGACCATTATGATGCATAAGCTCACCCAGTAACGCGAAGACGGGTTCCTTCAACGGTCTCATCTTGCCCCATATCATGATCTCCCTGTTGAGATCCTCTTCACTAAGATCACCGAGTAGGGATAGTACGTTTTCTCTGGCTTCCTTGAGGTCATATCTTAGCTCTTCGAGGCTATGTGGTTCCTCCTCGTAGTGGTCATCCCAGCCAGCCGGGTTATAGGTGCCCGTTATGACCTGAGGGATGAGCAAATAGGCGATCTTTGTCAGGTGGGTTAGTATCCAGTGGATGCTGTTGGCTTCCTCAACCAGCTTCCAGTCGAGTTCATCTGGGGTAATCTCATCAGCGGTCTGGGTGACGCGCCTGAAGATATACTCCGAGAAATCTGTTAACATACTTATAGTACAACAAACGGGCTACGTATTGATAAATCGGATACAACAAAATAGGGAAGGTTTGGATCTACTTTTTGCAGGCGTCGATGAATGCCTTGAATAGTTTGTTCATCTCACCCTCAGCCATGTGCTCTGGGTGCCACTGGACGCAGAGCTTCCAGACAGGGGAGTCGATCTCCAGCACCTCGATTACATCATCCTCAGCCCAACCGGTTGCTTTGAAGCCGGGGGCAGGGTCCTTGCATGCCTGATGATGGAATGAATTGGAGACCACCTTATCCTTCCCAAATATGCCGTAGATCATGGAGTCTGGCTCAAGGCGAACATGATGTGTACCATAGTATGCCTTGGCTTCCTGCACATGCTTAATGGGGTCCTTGACTTGGCTGGGAATATCCTGTATCAGTGTGCCCCCAGCAGCCGTGTTCAGAGTCTGCAAGCCCCTGCATATGCCCAATACTGGTTTCGATCCAGCTAAGGCGATCTTGGCTAGCTTTAACTCAAAATCGTCTCGGAGCGGGTCGATAGCACCCTGTTTTGGCAGTGGCTCTTCGCCGTAGAGGATGGGGTCAACGTCTGGTCCGCCTGTGAATAGGATTGCATCTACGGTGTCGTAGAGTTGCTGGTACTCTGCGTCGAATAGGGGTGGCAGTATTATTGGGGTTCCTCCGTTACGCTGGATTGATTTTGTGTATGCGTCTGGGAGGTTGTATTGACTAGTGTCGATTGTGTATCTTGAGGTTATGCCGATTAGTGGCTTCATAAGGGACGGGGGGAGGTGGCTGAATTTAACGTTTAGCGAAGGGTTTCTGAGTAATTTTATATCTTGTCCAGTGGGCAATGGTTCAGTGATTCAAGTGTCCAAGATATTCAAACTCGAAGAAGCAGAGAAGATGAAACAGGAAGGCGTCTACACCATGAGTTGGCTTGCCTCACACCATGAGGGAGCCAAGAACTTCAGGGCAGTACATTACGAGTATGAGTCCAACTGGAGCACCAATAAGACTCATCTGCACTATGCACGTGAGAGTGTCTACATAATCCTAGCTGGTTTAGCCAAGGTGCATCTCAACGGAGAACTGCATGAACTGGGAGCCGGTATGGTGGCTTACCTCACGCCGGGGGATATTCATGGGATCGTGGGTTCTGGGCCCGATGGTTTGAAGATGATTGAGGTCTGGTCACCCGTTGACCCAGACATAGTCTACTTTGAGGATGGAAAAGAAGTAAAAAAGTGATCCTCGATTCAAGAGGCTTTACTCGTTTAGCTCAGCTATTTCCATATCTTCAGTATAGTGGTGAGAGCCGTTGATGCGATGTTCTCTGTTTTCCTTATCTCTATCAGAACCTCGCGTAATTCATCCAAGTCACGGGCGTTTATCAGTGCTATCAGATCGTTTGCTCCATGGGTCTCGTAGACCTTGATGACACTCTCGTTTATCTTCAACGCTGAGACGACGTCATCGAGGTGACCTAGATTCACGTTGATCATGGCCAATCCATGTATCTTCTTCCCCATGAGTTCCTCGTTTATATCTAGGGTGTATCCTCGTAGGATTCCGTCGTCTTTTAGTTTTTTGAGGCGAACATGAATCGTTGAGTCTGATACGCCCAGAGTTGAGGCGATCTCTGTGAAGGGGGTTCTGGAGTCTTTCTTGAGTATATTGATGATTTTTGCGTCAACTTCATCCAGAATGGGCATGGCTTTTTTAAGAGTATCCAATTATTTATACTTATTCAATACGAAGTTCTTAAAATCTAGATACGTTTATTAAGAGATTCTTACCAAAATGCTTAGGTGTGGTGAAGGAGCTCAAAACTCTTCCCATTGATAATTAACGGAGATGATATGAAAATTTGAAGTCGAGAAAGATAGTCTGTAATGTATGTGGTTTGATTTTTCCCAGCATAGAGCGGTTAGTAGAACACAAGCAGAAGCATCTAAAAGAACGTAGAAGATAAGACGTTCAATCAATTTTTTCTATAATAGTTAGGCGTATGTTTTCGCATTGTTTAAACTAGACCGCCTAGGTATTGCTCATATTCAGGCGATACATCGATGGCTATTCGTGCGATAGTTGACCAACTGGGAAAAACACTGAAGAATACGGGAAAGAAGGACGATAAGCCCAACCGCATTCCATACATGGTGG
>CAYUTB010000001.1:30835-62104 GCA_964447425.1 uncultured Candidatus Bathyarchaeia archaeon | reverse complement strand
CCCGGCTCCTCAAACATCACCCGGTTATACTCCTTCAAACCATTAAAAGCGCGGCTAGCGGGATCATCGCCACCAAAATACGCCTCAGTCTCAACGATCACCCCACCCAGCAACTCATCACCGAGCCTTCTAACCAGTATCTTACCCAGCAATTCTTTTGCCACGGTGGCGGTGTTCCTGTGGTAAAAATGAGAGTTTAGGGCGCTCATCAACGGGTTATTACGAGGTCTGGCTTATAATATCACGGCTGAACCGTCACCGTGTTAAATGTTTATACGTAGATACAAGTTTAGAATAGGAATGTACTCCACTGCGTGGACGGGTTCAGAGTCAATCATCTTCGTGATGCTTCAGAGCATAGCCTTGCTGGTAATCAGCGGTCTATTTATCGCAGCTTTTCTCCTCCATGCACGTGGGAACAAGCTGTGGAAGCCAGTTTCAGCCCTTTTTGTGCTAAGTGTGCTTCCGTTCCTACTTGGAGGAATCTTACCATATGGGATACAAGTAACCCAATCCGAATTCGTGGTGAATGACCCGATATACGTTGAAATCATCGTGAGGAACCCATTCCCTTTGCCTGTCTGGTACCCTGGAGCTGACTGGATAATGCTCGATGCCGTACCCACTGGGGCACCAGAAGGCAGTGAAAGCGGCGTTGCAGTGGAGGCTGCAGGTCAAACCATGGGCAGAACCATAGTCATGCCTTGGGGGTCGAGTGTTGTCCATTCGAGGCGATTCCTACGCAATGAGACAGGGGGCATCGATATCAGATTGAAGCTAAAGGAAGGTACCAGAACAGAGAGCAAGACCATAGAGGTGATGGATGACCCAGTGGTCTTTGATGAAATTATTCTAAACAGGAATGTGAACCAGTTGCCCTTCTTTGGTTTCCTCCTCGAAAACAGGGATACTAGGGCTATTACTGCGATTAATGTGGAGCTTGATGGGCAGACTCTGCCGTGGAACTTTGGTGTTGATAGATTGAATCCGGTTGAGTCTGGGGAGGGTGTGGGGTCTAATGTTTTCATCGCTTGGTATGACCCTCAGCTGAGAGACAAAACGGGGTCCTATCCAATAGCAGAGAGAACGTATGAACTCAAATTCCACATCAGATACGAGGATGGGTACACCAGAACCCGTACCAAGGAGTGCACTGCGGTAAACTACGGAACGATAAGCACCATTTCAATATTTGACCACGTAAATTTCTTTGACGAGAGCCTATTTTCGGTAAATGATGGTGGAGTGCTCTCTCTGAGCCTGAGAAACAATTGGCAAACAGATGAATCCCAGAGCATCCAACACATAGAAATCTACCTTAACGGGACACAGTTAGCCAGCGTCGATGAATACCTACCGCTGGGAACTTACTGGTCTTTCTCATCCAGCGTACCGTTTGAGTTGGACACTGAGAAGATGTACCGGGTCTCTGTCAGGGCTAGATCGAGGAATGAGTTGACTTGGAGCGACAAGTTAATTCCATGTGAAGCATTCATCGCGGACATCACTTCTTAGTGTTCTACTCATTTGAACAATTGTTCAAAAAACTAGTTTAATACACAGGTGGATATATAGCTCATATCATGTCCAAGCAGGAGAACCTAGTCTACTTCACCATGCTGTTTCTGGCGTTGATCACAGCGTACTCCCTGTACCTACCAGAACAGGACGCAGATCAACCAGTAGTCTCCTCTGGGCTCTATGAGAGGATCATCTGGACAGATAAAGAAACATATGAACTCGGCGAACCCGTTGAGGCAGCCATTGTGTTTGTCAACCACAACGAGTACCCGATAAGCATCAACCCAATATACTCTTACGAATTCAGCGGAAACAGCGTCTATGACCCGGAGAAGGTGGCTTGCGGTATATTTGCCGACTATCCTGCGGGTGCAAAGATAATAGTACCAGCCAAGGGGAACCTCACATTAAACTCTTGCACATTCACCCCGACGTATCCCGGTCCATTCAAAATCATCGGATTAGGCTTAACCAAAACAGTGAATGTGACAGGCTACAAAGAGGTGACCCTGAATAGCACGGGGATAAGCCTCAAAATAGAGGCTAATGTTCCGGTGCTCAAGGATAAGGAGAACATAGAGTTCAGTCTCGTAGTAGTGAATGACAATCCATACCCAGTAAAAATCCCTGTTTTTGATAAATTAGAATATGGTTTTCTTCTTGGAGAAATCACAGGAGGGTTCTATCCGGATTGGGCTATCCCTTTTTTCAAAGTTGAGGCATATTCTCAAACAACAATGTGGAGGCATAGCTTTAGGGTCAGTTATCCAAGCTTCAGCCTCTACGTCTACGTGAATGATTACACTGCCTCACTGACAATGGAGGTAGAAAAGTGATGGACGTTATTCAGCTTCAATCCATGACAGCTGCGTACCAGCTGTTCGTGCTTATAATAGTACTAGTTGGGTTGGTGGTTTTTCTCGGCTTGAGAATCTACTATCGGAGATACGCTGGAACAGGAGAGAAGCTGGACCCCAAGCTGTTGTGGTGTAGATATGGTGCAGCGTTAATTGTTTTGCTGGTTGTGGGGTTCGGCTACCTGAACCTCGACTATTACTGCAGTTTCGATGTCTCACTGGATAAAACTAGCTACAACGCCGGTGAGGTCGTTGAGCTCAACTGCACCATCACCAACCCACTGCCTATACCAGTGTACTACCGGGGACACGGATACATATCCACCGAGGCAAGCTACCTGAACGGCGCAAAGGTCCCTAGAACCCAGCTAACCATAAGCGAGGCAGCGGCTCAGGCAGCAGCGGAGCAGGCGCGGGCAGCATCTGGTGAATTCGTTAATAAGGGATTCATAATGCCCTATGGGGAAAAGACTGTGAAAACAGTCAGATACACGCCAACGTATGAAGGGGAGATCACAGTTGATGTTGAGTACAATGGATTCAAGTCTGAAAGCAGAGAACTGAATCAAACCATCGAAGAGTACAGCCCAATAGGTGCAACTGTAGACTCAACAGGCATAACATTGTATCTTGAAAATAGCGATGACACTGAGAATCCAACGATCCTCATCAGAGTGCGTAACGATAACCCGTATCCTGTAAGGTTCCCGGTGTTCAGTGTGTTAACTACAAACTATGGCACCCCCAACAGTGAGATGAAGACAGTCGTGTTTATCGAATGGGTGGTCCTGTCATTTGAGATACCAGCCTACTCAAGCCTGACGATATACGACACGGATTCCTTCGCATCACCAAACCGTACCCCAATCTACTTTACATTATATGGTAAAACACTGAAATACCCTCTTGAGCCCTAACCCTTAACGTTATCAACCATCATCACGGGATAGATAATCGAGGCAAAGACATGATAGAGGACTGGCACACCATTCTGCATACACTCAGCGAGAACATCCAAGGCAAGGTACTCACAGTAATACCCCAACGAAGCACGTTATCAAACAACAAATTCAAAGATTTACTGGATAAACAGGCACAGGACGCCATAATCGAGACCCTCACCAAGCAAAAGGTCAGTGCCAAGCTCATCAGCGAGGAAGGCGACGTAGTCTTTGGAGACGGCGAATACATCATCACCGCTGACCCAGTGGATGGCACCACAAACCTCAGCAGAGGACTACAGCCATCAGTTCTCAGCCTCAGCGCCGCAACAAGCCCACACCAAAACGATGTAATAGCCGGCATAATCACCAACTTCTACACCGGCGAGACCTACTACGCAGAGAAGGACTTGGGAGCCACACTGGATGGCATGCCCATCAAACCCGCACCCTACATCCCCTATAAACATGGGCTCATCGGCATGGACATCAGCAAAGACCCCCAACTGGAGAAAACAACACGACTCATCGCAGAGAGCCACCACACACGCCAAGAAGGATGCAGCGCAGCCAGCCTCTGCCACGTAGCCGCTGGACAACTGGACGCCCACATCGACCTCAGAGGAATAGTACGAGCCACAGACATCAGCGCCGGACTATTCATCATAAAGGAAGCGGGAGGCGTCTACAGCCTCAACGGTGAGCTATTCGGAGACCTACCCCTCACACGGGAGACCAGATGCACAGTAGTCGCAGCCAACACTCGGCGACTCCACGACGAGATCATGGAATTAATAGTATGAAGCACCCCTCGATACCAATCCCAGCCAAACTACTAAGCAGACCCAACAGATTCCTAGGCATAGCAGACCTAAACGGCGTCAAGACTCAGTGTTTCATCCCTAACCCGGGCAGGATGCATGAACTCATGGAACCCGGCACAAACGTCTACCTCATACACAGACCCGGAGACCACCGAAAAACAGAGTACGACCTCACCCTCATCGAGTACAACGACACACTGGTAAGCATCGACAGCAGACTCCCCAACCACATGCTAAAAGAAGCCATAGACAAAGCCCAGCTCCCCGAGTTCCATGGCTACAAAGTCCAGCGAACAGAACCCACCTACCACGACAGCAGACTAGACCTACTGCTCAGCAACGGCGAAACCCAGATACTCTTAGAGGCGAAGAGCTGCACACTCGTAGAAAACAAGGTAGCCCTCTTCCCGGATGCGCCCACAAAGCGCGGGGCACGCCACATGAACACCCTCACCCACGCATTACATCATGGAAGAGCCTCGGCGTGCTTCATAATCCAGCGAGAAGACGCAGAAGAGTGGAGACCCAACCACCTGATGGACCCAGAGTTCACAGAAAACCTCCGAAAAGCCGTTAAAAGCGGCGTTGAAGCCTACGCATACACCTGCGACATCACCTTGGAGGGAGCAAACATCAAAAAACGTATCCCAGTGAACCTCGAATAACCCCCCAAACACCGAGAAACCCAGTAAACAAAGCCAATAAACCATAACCACCCATAAAACAGGTTAAACAACCCAAAGGCATCGGATGAGTTTTTAAGCACCAAAACATGTACTCTCTGCAAAGAGGCCACTGAATGGGAAAAAAGAAAGTACTAAGCGAGAAAAACCTCAAATTAATGCTTTACCCCAGTGAGAACGATGTACTCGGAGTCGTCCAGAAGCTACTGGGCTTCGACAGAGTGCTCGTCAAATGCCAAGACGGATTCACAAGAATATGCCGCATCAGAGGAAAAATGAAGCGGCGGACCTGGATAAGGGAAGGAGACATAGTGCTAATCAGCCCATGGGACTTCCAGAGTGAGGAACGTGGCGAGATCTTCCACCGCTACACATCCAACCAGGTCGATGACCTCCGCCGAAAAGGCATTCTACTCATTGAATAGCAACCCTGATGAAAATGTCTCCAAAAAGGGATTTTGAGGAGCAGGGCGACCGGATCGAGCGAAAGTATGAGGAAGACGCCCTCTTCAAGGACAAGAACAAGGAAGAGTTCAGAGTCATTGAGGAGGTGTTCGATCGGCTTACCATAATAGGTATGAATAAGCTTCTCAGCAAGGGTACTATCAAGACGCTGCACGGCGTGGTAAAGGCGGGTAAGGAGGCTAGGGTATACTATGCCATTGGTGAGAAGGATCGGGATTTAGCGGTTAAGATCTATTACACGCATACTGCGGAGTTCCGCAAAGGCATGATGCAGTATATTCAGGGTGATCCCCGGTTCCAGCACATACGAAACGATGCGCGAAGCATGATATACACTTGGAACCAGAAAGAATTCAACAACCTCCAGCTATGCGAGAAAGCTGGAGTGAACAGCCCAAGACCCATCGAGTTCATACGAAACATCCTCGTAATGACTTTCATTGGAGACGACGGAGAACCAGCCCCTCTGTTAAAGGAGTATGCTCCTGAGGACCCGCAGGCATTCTATGATCAGGTGCTTATCGAGATGCAGTTGATGTGGCAAAAAGCAGGCTTAGCCCACGGTGATCTCAGCGAGTATAATATCATGGTTTACAAGGAGAAGCCCGTAATATTTGATGTAAGCCAATCGATGCTAACCATACACCAGATGGCGCCGCATCTCGTGGAGCGAGATATACAGAACATAAACTATTGTTTCAAGAGGCTGGGAGCAGAGGTCCGAGACCCAAAGGAACTAAAGGAGTGGATTACAGGTGGAACAGAAGACCTTTATTAGAATACCCGCTGACCGGATCGGTGTCCTCATCGGCCCCAGTGGGAAAAACAGGCGGAGCATCGAAGCCGCATTCCAAGTAGACCTAACCATTGACGGAGAGACTGGAAACGTCGAGATACAGGTCAAACCAGATCAAACTGATGTGTCTGTCTTATTCACTGTCCGTAACTTGGTGCAAGCCATAGGCAGAGGCTTCAGTCCGAAAAACGCCTTCGCGTTGACGAATGAGGACAATGACATCCTCATAATCGACCTAGAAGAATATGTTAAGCAAAATAAGAACGCCCAGAACAGGGTCAAGGGCAGGATCATAGGCAAGGACGGTAAGAGCCGTTCCATGATCGAGGACCTAACCGGTTGCTTGGTGAGTGTATATGGTGGAACCGTTGGACTCATAGGTCCTTACGATATGCTTCCCGTCGCCCGGGAGGCGGTTGAGATGCTTATCAATGGATCATTCCATAAGACAGTTTGGAATTATCTTTATGCGTATCGACGTAAAATGAAGAAAGAAAGGGGAGAGCTCTGGTACGAACCAGCTCCAAGAAGGGAGAGCAGTTAGATGTCGCAACCAGAATACCAGTCCATCAGCCCATCAGACTTCTTCTATAGAAACAGGGAGATAGCGGGCTTCAGCAACCCCAGCAGAGCAACCTACACTGCTGTAAGGGAGATAGTAGAGAACAGCTTGGACGCATGCGAGTCCCGCATGGTGCCACCCGATATATTTCTCAGGATAACCGAGGTGGATGACCACAAAGACACTGAGACAAAGATCTATATCCTGAGGGTTGAGGATAACGGCACAGGCGTACCCGCGGAGCATGTGCCAATGGCGTTCGGACAGGTATTCTACGGTAGCAAATACGAGCTCAAACAGGCGAGAGGAACCTTCGGGCTCGGAGGAACCATGGCGGTCCTGTATGGGCAGATCACGACCCATAAACCGGCTCAGATCACAAGCAGCACAGGCGGCGAGATACACGAGTTCACCATGAACATCGATATCCAGAACAACCGCGCAAACATACTCAAGCACAACATAAAGGCAAACCCCACAAAGTGGCAGGGAGTAGCCATAGAGCTGCAGATGGACGGCGACTACAGCCGCATAATGTACAAACTCATAGAGTACCTGAAACAGACAGCCATGGTAGTACCCTACGCGGATATCACATATGTAGACCCCAGAGGCAGGCTTTACAAGTTCGAGAGGGGGACAACGAAGATGCCGCCCTTACCTGAATCAGTGCTTCCCCACCCCCACGGTGTCGACGTTGAGACGTTTAGACGCCTCATAGCGAACAAGAAAGCCAAGAACATGAAGCAGTTCATGATGGAGAACTTCCAAGGGATAGGAGCCATCACAGCCGAGCGCTTCCTAACGCTTGCTCAGGTAAACCCCAACACTAACCCCAAGAAGCTGCCACCAGAGGACATCGTAAAGATAATCCGAACAACAAAAGAGTATGGTGATTTCAAACGCCCCGTCGCCAGCTGTCTCAGCCCAATCGGGGAAGAGCTTCTTGAGACAGGTATAACGAAGGAGCTGGGGATCACAGATGAAGACTACATTAAGGTCATTACGCGCAAGCCCAGTACCTATTCGGGTTACCCATTCATCGTTGAGGCAGCCGTAGCTACGGGAAAAACCATTAGAAAATCCCATGGCCCGGGATTAACTATTTACAGGTTCGCTAATCGTATCCCGCTTTTATTTGATGAGGGCAGTGGGGTCATCTGGAAGGCAGCCAACAAGAACATCAACTGGAAGACCTACAACGTCGAGAACGATACGTCTCTTGTAATCGTTGTACACGTATGCAGTACCAAGATACCCTACAAGAGCGTAGGAAAGGAGTTCATGGCGGACCAACCTGAGGTCGAGAAAGAGATCACAAACGCCATCAGGGAAGCCTCACGTGGAGTACGCAGTTACATTAGGCGAAGATCGAGGCTCCAGCGTGAACGCCGTAGATTAAACATATTCGCAAAGTTCCTGCCAACGATAGCCGAGTTCAGCTCGAAGCTAGCAGAGAGGAATGATTTGCCAGACATCGAGCCCCTGCTGGAGATCGTTAGCACTGGCTTGCCTGAGGTAGAGGAAAACATAGAAGAGGTACCGAAGATTGTCGAAAGTTCAGAGTGAAGCAGAGCGCAAACGTATGGCAATGGAGAAGAGCCTCACCCAGATGGGAGCCCTAATCTATGACCAGATCCAGAACAGGGAGTTCCCATGGATCCACATGCAGAGCCGCAGCACAGACAACATCATGTATGACCCCGAGGAGCGGCAGTATGTTCTTGGGCCACGCATGATCAGACGCCACAGCAGGAATATTCGCCACATCAGACCATTCACGCAGCTCATCTGGACCAGCTGGTTCGCCAAAGAATTGGTGAGGCAACGTAAAACCAGCACACTGAGGGAGGTCTACTACTCTGCGAGGGGTCAAAGAGACATCGAGTATAGTGGCCAGCAGGAATCAGACAACATAATCACAGACCTAGAAGTAGCGCTGAACAGGGCGCGTGAGGATTTCCATATTTTCCCGGAGGAGCGTTCAGCCATATTCGGGGACTTGACCATCGAATACACGGTGCCGGGTTATGAGGGGCGTAGAACCAATCTAACAGATCACCCGGATGGCATCATGATTGGGCCAGCTGTAACCAGCAGCGAATTCATCGAGACATCAGCGGACAAGGTGATTGTCATAGAGAAGGGCGCCATGTTCACGAGGCTTGTTGAGGAACGTGCTCACGAGAAATTCAACGCCATTCTGATTCACACAGCGGGGCAGAGCCCGAGAGCCACAAGAGGCATCATCAACAGGCTAAACCATGAGCATAAGCTACCAATATACGTGTTCACAGACGGGGACCCATGGGGAATCCACATCGCCATGGTCATCATCAGCGGCTCAGCCAACGCAGCTCACCTTAGAGGATTAACCACTCCCGACGCGAAATGGATCGGGGTGTGGGCTACCGATATCATTGATTACAAGTTGCCGACAGAGCCCCTGACTGAGTTTGATCAGAAACGGCTTCTTGAGCTCAAGGCTGACCCGAGATACACCGAGGATCTATGGCAACGGGAGTTGGATAAATTCATCAAGCTGGATCAGAAGGCGGAGCTGGAGGCTTTCAGCCGCTACGGTCTCACATATATCGTTGACGAGTATCTTCCCGCCAAGTTTGAAGAGGAAGAATTTTAACCCCCATAATACATCAAACTGTTGAACGCCTATGGTTGACCTTCCAAAACTTGACCTCACCGGATTCACAACGATACTAGCCGGATTCATTTTCCTAGCGACTGGCCTTTTACTATTCGTAAACGCGATGAGCACAACACCGGACCCCGTTAGCCCTGTAGCATTCAAACTCCTAGGATTTGTACTAGCTCTCGTCGGAGTCTTTCTACTGGCTTCACGGGATGAGTGAAAGTGGCTGTAAAAGGCATCGTTCTAGCTGGAGGTATGGGCACCCGTTTCAAACCTCTTACGAATTATCTGCAGAAATGCATGATACCCATCGGTGATAAAGAGAAACCCATACTGGAGTACATCATCAAGCTCTACAAATACCATAACATAAACGACATCGTACTCCTAGTGGGCTACAGGTTCCTCCAGATAGAGAACTACTTTGACCACGGGGAAAGATTCGGCGTCACCCTGAGCTACATCGAGGATAAACCCGGTTGGAAGGGAAGCGCCAACGCCCTCCTAAACGCATACAACGAGGGAGCATTCACAAAAGAGGATACCTTGGTCGTCTACTACGGGGACATCGTCAGCAACATCAACCTAGCCGAGCTTGTGCAGCGCCACCAGGAGACGGGAGCGAAGGCAACCATCGCACTCACCACAGGCCTAAAGATCAACGAGGGCACGGCTGAGGTGGATGGCAACTGGGTGACAGAGTTCAGGGAAAAGCCCACACTCGATACACGTGCAAGCATAGGGATACTGGTGCTGGATGGCTCAGTGATCGAGGATATGGAGCAGCTTCACGGCGTAGGTCAGTTCCCGAGCTTCGACCTCATGGGGGACGTAGTACAGTACCTAGTGGAGCAGAAGGAGAAGGTAGCAGCGTACCTCACAAACGCTTTCTGGTACGACGTAGGCAGCATCGAGCGCTACGAACGACTCAGCAATGAGCGCCTGAGCGAGGAACTGGGCTATCTCCTCTAGGACGATAGGTTCATATTCTATCCTCAAACGTATCAAACGGCGAGATAATTGAAGACACTAGTCCTTGCAGGAGGCTTTGGGACTCGGCTCAGGCCTCTGAGCTGTAGCCGTCCAAAAGCTCTTTTCCCGATAGCAAATAAGCCGCTCATAGATTATACCCTTGAATCGCTCAGTAAGGCTGATGTGGAGACCGTTATCTTATCGGTTTATTACATGGCTGAGTCGCTGGTAAGATATCTTGGTCCAACCAAGTACAATCTAGGTATATTATATTCACGTGAACAGCGCCCACTGGGCACAGGTGGACCCATAAAGAAAGCGAAAGACATGCTCAACGGGGAGAAATTCATGGTTATGAACGGTGATCTCCTGACGGACCTAGACTATAAGCAATTGATAAACTATCATGAGGAGAAGGGCGGAATAGCCACAGTGGCTCTCACTCAGGTAAATGACCCCTACAGGTATGGCTCAGTGGAACTGGACTGGGAGGGAAGGATCACGAGGTTTGTCGAGAAACCGGAGTTCGGTATGGCGCCCAGTAACCTCATCAACGCCGGCATATACATACTGGAGCCCGAGATATTCGACTATATCCCAGATGGAAAGAAGATTAGAATCGAGACAGATGTATTTCCCAAGCTGGCTGAGGAGCAGAAGCTCTACGGCTATGAGAGCCATGGGTTCTGGATGGATATCGGAGAACCCGTTGATTACCTCGCCGCAAACGCAGCGGTTCTCGCGAAACAGAGAAGCATAGTAAAACCCGAGTCAGTTCAGATTGATCCCTCCGCGATCATCAGGGGGCCATGTAATTTCGGGGAAAACATCAAAATCGGGGCTGACTCAAGGATCGGCCCAAATGTATCTCTAGCTGATGATGTTCAAATTGGTAAAGGGTGTAGAGTTGAGAACAGCATAATTTACGCTGGGGCCGTGATCGAGGACTATAGCAGCGTGAAGAACGCGATACTCGGTGAGAACAGCGTGCTCGAGCGGTGGGTGAAAGTTGAGTCAGGGAGCCTCATCGGTGACTTTGCGCAGATCTTGGATGGTGTCACCATCACCGCAGGTGTGAGTATCTGTCCCAGTAAAACTATTGAGGAGAGTATACTACAGCCTAAGCAGGTGATGTAGTGGCTAAGTTATTCGGTTCCAACGGTGTCAGAGGTGTGGTCAATAAGGACTTCACCCTTGAACTCGCCTCATGCATCGCGGCTTCAGCTGGAAGCCTTCTAGGCAAAGACATGGCGGTGGGTAGGGATGGTAGGACAACGAGTCCCATGTTTAGGGATGCTGTGGTTAGCGCCTTGCTGAGTGTGGGCTGTAATGTTCATGATTTCGGCGTTATTACGACGCCTTCTCTGCAGTATATGATCAAATGCAGTGACCTCATGGGTGGCGTCATGGTGACTGCCAGCCATAATCCCTCCAATTTTAACGGCGTCAAGATAATGTACAGTGACGGCGTCGAGATACCAAAAGCCCTTGAGGCTGAGATTGAGTGCCTTGTGGATAAGGGTGGACCACCCAAATGTGAATGGGATCAGGTTGGAAAAGTCTCGTACCACGACTACGTTGAGGCATATACAGACGCGGTGATTAGCCACGTGGACTCAGAGGCTATAAGAAAGGCAGGATTATCGGTTGCACTGGATCTGGGAAACGGGGCAGCGGTTCATACGGCGCCTGTGCTTGCGAGCAAACTCGGATGTAAAGTCTACACATTGAACGCTGAGGTGGATGGAGGCTTCCCGGGCAGAGGATCAGAGCCCACCCCAGAGAACCTCACAGACCTAAAAGAGCTAATCAGGGCAACGAAAGCAGACCTCGGAATAGGCTTCGACGGAGATGGGGACCGATCAATCATCATCGATGAGAACTCCGACGCAGTCTGGGGGGACAAGACCCTGAGCCTCGTCGCACAGGAGTACCTGAAGACGCATCCGGGTGAGACCATTGTGACAGCTATCAGCAGCTCACCCAGCCTTGAGAAGGTGGTGGCGAAGTACGGTGGAAAAGTATACTGGACCAAGGTGGGTAGCGTGCTCGTCAGCCGAGCAATGATTGATAACAATTACTTGCTGGGTGGGGAGGAGAACGGCGGCATCATGTATGGACCCTTTCTCGCAGCACGGGATGGCTGCATGGCGTTAGCCCTGATGCTTCACTACATGGCGACGAGGGAGAAGCCCCTCAGCGAGCTCATCGCAGAACAGCCACAGCTCTACAAGGATAAGGACAAGACCCCATGCCCGGATGAGCTGAAGGAAGATGCCCTCAAACAGCTAGCAGCACAGGTAGATGCGCCGGAGATCAACACCATGGATGGAGTGAAACTCATCTACGGTGACGGCAGCTGGGTACTCTTCAGACCAAGCGGCACTGAACCCATTTTCAGGATATACGCAGAGTCCAGTAGCGCTGAAAGAGTAAGAGAACTAATTGAAGACCACAAGGTCCTAGTGAAAAAGGTCGTTGACAGGCTCAGCGCTGCATAGCCCGCGCAAGCTCAAGAAGAGCCTTGTATGGGTCAGGAGCTTTAACCACGCCGCTGGCAACGAGTATCCCTCTTGCCCCAAGGTCTAGGGCGGCTCTGGCGTCCTCACCGTTTGTTATACCTGCTCCACATAGGAGTTTGACATCTCTGTTTATGGATCTGACCGCGGCAACTGAGCCTGATACGATCTCCGGTTGTGCAGTGGAGACCGAGATGCCTGATCCGATGAGTTCAGGTGGCTCGATGGCTATCGCGTCCGGACCCAGTAACGCGATTCTCTTAGCTGTCTCAACAGTATCAGCGCAAACCACTGTGACTAGATCTACTTCTTTTGCGCGCTTAATCGCCGCCTCAATCTGAGACATAGGTATCTGGTGCTCGCTGTGGTTCAGCAATGTGCCATAGGCTCCCGCCTCCGCGACAGCCTCAGGCAGTACATGACCAGTGTATTTTCCATAATAAACAGGGTCAATGTGCTGAGCAAAAACAGGGGTCTCACTGGAGACAGCAACCGCCGCGAGATCGATGGTTTGAGGAGCTACCGCGATACTTATCCCGGTTTTCTCGTTGACTCGTTCGGCGATCCTCGCGAAGTCTATTGCTTTTTGTCCCATGGATTCCTCATAGGTTTTTAGGTTTAGGAGGATGATCGGATACTCCACTATTACAACAGACATTGTACTCAATGGTGAATGCGAGTCCACTGTTTTAATGGTTGTGCGTGGCTAAAACTTAAAACCCCGATGATTCCTGTTCAAGTGTTGTAAATTGAAGCTCACGGGTCCTAGAATCGTCTCTGGTCCTCCCGGGCCAATTGTCATTGAGGCGTTGAAGAAAGCTGGGTTGACAGAGTCTGATTATGGGTCTCCCATCGTTGAGAACGCGGATGGGATCTACATCATGGACCCCGATGGAAACATATTCATTGATCTGATCTCTGGGAGATGCGTCGCAAATACGGGTCACCGCCACCCTCGGGTAGTTAAGGCGATTAGTGAACAGCTTGAGCATGGCTTCCACTGGCAGACACTGGATATGTATAGCTTAGTTGATCGCTTGGGCGATATGACGGGGCTGTCACCTTGTCAGGTTTACTGGAGCCAAGCGGGGAGCATGGTGAATGACTTCGCCATCAAGGCGGCGCGGAGGATCACAGGCAGACCCGGCATACTGAGCTTCACGGGCAGCTATCACGGCTCAAGCATGGGAGGGATTAGCCTCAGCGGATATGACCCAGCCATGAAGCGACACTACGGACCACTCATACCAGACATCCATCATGTGCCATACGCCAGCTGTTACAGGTGCCCATTCAAACTCGACTCAGAGTCATGTGGGCTCGCATGTCTGGATTATATCGAGGATGTTGTCTTCAAGAGCTACATGGCAGCGGATGAAGTGGCAGCGGTATTCGTTGAGCCTATTCAGGGTGACGCGGGTTGGCATATACCCCCACCGGGCTGGCATAAGGGGCTTAGGGAGCTCTGTGACCGATATGGTATCCTGCTGGTGGTGGATGAGGTGCAGACAGCCTTTGGGCGTACCGGGAAATGGACAGCGATGGAGCATTGGAAGGTACAGGGAGACATAGTGTTACTGGGTAAATCTATGGCAAGCGGGATACCTCTAAGCGCCTGTGTCCTATCCCGAGACCTGCTGGAGTCAACTGACCCTGAGCCCATCCCCATCCACGCTCAGAGCTTCAGTGCTACACCACTGGGGGTAGCGGCTGCTCACGCCACGATGGATGTTATCAGGGATGAGAAGCTCTGCGAGAACTCTGAGAAAATGGGTGGGTATCTGAAGAAGCGGCTTGTAGAGATGATGGATACCCATAGCTGCATCGGGGATGTGCGTGGCTTGGGTTTACTGCTGGGAGTAGAGATCGTTAAGAACCGCGTGGCAAAGACCCCGGCACCTGAAACCGCGGATATGATCTGCAGGGAGGCTTTCAAGCGTGGATTATTCGTGTTGAATATGGGAAGTTACGGCGGGAAGGCTCTCAGAGTGGCTCCTCCATTAATCATAACACAGGAACAAGCAGACACAGTAATTGAGCTACTAGATGAGTCGATGAAGGCAGCCACAGCTTAAGGTTTGTAGCCCTTCATGAAATCCGCGGTAACTGCTAGATATGCTTCCACGTCTTCGCTTGTGTGTGGACTGCTTATCCAGCTGTGGCTCACCGTTGGGCTCAGGTAGATGATGTTCCGCTCAAGCATGTACTTGAAGTAGGCACGGGTCATCTCCAAATTGTTCTTCGCGGTGTCACCAGCGTTCTTTGGCGTATCCTTCTGGAAGTGCACCCCAAATGTGCTGCCCACTCCAGTAACAGAAGCAGGGTACTTGCAATCATTGAATATCTCCAATAGTCCGGTTCTCATCTTATCGCCCAGCCTATCGATGTGCTTGTGAATGGTTCCATCTTTGAGGGCGTCAATGGTTGCGGAGCCGGCTACCATGGTGATGGGGTTCCCTGTGAAGGTCCCACCGTGGGCGCTGCGCTTCTCTGGGTCAGGGTACTTGTTGTGATCGACTAACTCCATGATCTCCTCAGACCCACAGAACGCGCCAACTGGAAAACCTCCGCCAATGACCTTCCCCATGATGGTCATGTCAGGGGTTACACCATAGTACTCCTGTGCTCCACCCATCCCGAGCCTGAACCCGGTGATTACCTCATCAAAGATCAGCAACGTATCGGTCTCATCACAGACCTCACGCAGCCCCTCAAGGTACCCGGGTTCTGGTGTGAGGAAACCAGCTGCACCCATCACAGGCTCAAGTATAATACAGGCTAGCGCATGCTCCTTCGCCATCTCGGCGGCTGCCTCAAGATCGTTGTATGGTACAGCATAGGTATCCTCAGTTGTCTTGGGGTTCAAACCAGCTGACTCAAGCCTACCAAAGGGTCTGCTAACATACGCATGCAGACTATCGTAGCCTCCATGCCAGCCGCCCTCGATCTTCAGCATCTTGTTTCTCCCAGTGTATGCTCGGGCGAGTCTTGTCCCATACATGTTTGCCTCGGTCCCGCTGCTGGTATAACGCACCATCTCGGCTGATGGAACATACTCGACTATCTGCTCAGCGAGCCTTATCTCATGCTCATGACTGAACCCAAAATGTGTGCCGTATGGTAACTGTTTCTGGACAGCCTGAATAACAGGCTCAGGAGCATGCCCAAGTATCAATGCGCCGTGCCCAACCCAGAAATCAGTGTAAACATTACCATCCACATCATAGAGCTTCACACCCTTGGCGTGGTCAATGTAAAAGGGATAGGGAGGAAGAGCCCTGATCCCGTAGCTTACCCCAGCCGGTAGCACCCGGTTGGCTCTTTCAAACAATGCCTTGGATTTACCCGTTCTCTGATTATAACTGGACACATTACTCGCCTATGGCTGAATTGTTTATTCTATGGTTTAAAACTAGACGGTCTGTGGCTAGGGTTTAAAGGGGGGTAGCGCTTTATCGCCTCTGTGAACCCGGAGAATATCAACGAGAACATAGTCCAGCTAAAGATTCCCATGTCTAGGAATCCACTGGGCAAGACATTCAGTTATCTGCTACTGGACTCAAACACACTCATAGACACAGGGGTACCCACAGAGGAAGCCTATCAGGGACTTAAGGACCAGCTCAACGAGTATGGTCTGAAGCCTGAAGACATCAAACGTGTAATCATCACCCATCTTCACAACGACCACATCGGGCTTGTAGAGAGACTCAGAGAACATGGAGCCGAGGTCTGGGCAAGCATAGTAGCCAAGGAGAGACAGGAGATGATGGTGAAGGAGTGGGAGAACCTCTACGAGAACACGCTCAACGAGCTTGACCTCTTCGGTGGACAGGAATACAAGAGCAACATCACCCGCAACAGGTACGTATTCAAATCCGATGTAAAACCCATACCCATCGACAGATACCTGCAGGACGGCGAGAAGATCACTCTGGGAGGACTCGAACTCAAGGCGATCTGGACCCCGGGACACAGCTACGAGCACATCTGCCTGCTAAACCAAGCCCAGAGGATACTCTTCAGCGGAGACCATGTGTTACCCAAGATCACAAGCCACGTCGCCCTCTACAGCTATAGAAACCATGACCCACTCAACGAGTACCTGACAAGCCTGGCTAAAGTCGAGGACTTGGATGTGGACACGATCTTACCGGGACACGAATGGGTGTTCAACGATCTCAAACCCAGAGTACAGCAACTCTATGTCCATCATAGGAACAGGCTCGACGAGATGAAAGCCACACTGGAAGATGGACCTCAGACGGTCTATGATGTTGGGCGCCAAGTTCACTGGGAGAGCAGACCATGGCCTGAGATGATCTTCTGGACCAAACGCATGGCAGCAACCGAGACCTACGCACACTTAGTGTACATGCGGAACAAGGGCGAGGTAACTGAGACTCTGCGCGATGGAGTACTCTATTACAGCCTATAATCGGTTTTCCGTGAAGGAATAAATTATTACTTTATAGCGATTAGAACAAGGTTGAACCGACGTAGGTATTTAACTGTTAAGTGAAAAAACACAGCATCAAAGAGTAGTGTTATTTTTTCTCTAATATCTGGACCGCTCTAACCGCGATACGTATCTCGTCATCGATGGCCCCCTGTACCTTATTGGTTAATTCCCCAGTCTTCTCACCGGGCTCAAACTCACCCTTACCCGTCCCCTTGAAGATATTACCATCAACAGTACAGATAGCTCCAGCCTGCACGCCACGCATACCAGCCAATGTAAACATGAGGCTCGACTCCATCTCGATAGCCAACACATTCGCCACCCCAAAACGCCGAAGCACCTCATCATTCCCACCATAATAGGCATCGCTACTGATGATTAACCCGGGATGCACCTTGACGCCCAGCTCTTCAGCTGCCTCAAGCAACGCGTTTACAACCCGATAACTCGCCACAGCCGGGTACTCTGCATCGATATAGGTTTTGGATGTGCCCTCCCAGCGAACAGCGCCGGTAGCAACCACGATGTCTCCGCTATCCAGTTGAGGCACCAAGGCGCCGCAGGTTCCGACCCTGATGAAGGTGTCTGCCCCGATCTTCATCAACTCCTCCATAGCTATGGCTGTTGAAGGGCAGCCTATGCCTGACGATGTTGTGGTTATTCCCACGCCATGGGTTTTTCCAGTATAGGTTACGTATCCACGGTACTCGGCTTTTTTCTCGGCTTTATCAAAGCGTTGGGCAATCCGTTGTACACGGTTTGGGTCTCCGGGCATCAAAACATATCTCGCTACATCGCCCACCCCGCACATGATATGTGGCTGAATCCGTTTACTCAATGAAACTCACTGATCTTCAAAAGGATTTAGAGATATAAAAGAGGTTAAAGCATATCACTGATTGACGAGTTATCTAATTGAGAATATCCCCCCTCCCGAAGGAGGAGGGCTCTTGGGGGAGTGTGATCAGCGCCAGACCTTGATTCCACGTTCGTGGAGGTACTGTGCTGCTAATTCCGCGATATCGGGTCCCTTGAACGGGATCTTTAGCGCTTTCGCTTTTCCCATGATGTCGCGGTACTGGATCTCCAGTGGCTTTCCTGTCTCCTGATACTCATCCAGTATCGTCTGAGCGATCTCCTCAGCTACCCTGAACTTGGGGCTCAACATCTTGTAGTGATGCTTTAACGCAACCGCCACCTCATCTGGACTAGCCGTATCAATGGCCCACACCGTTGGTCTTGGACCACCCTTGCTGCTCTTGACCTTGCTCACCTTTAGCGCGGGCATTACTACACCCATCGCTCTGAGGCGCTTGAGTGCCCTGTAAACTGTCGCCTCAGGCATATTCAACTCGCATTGTAGTACCCACGCGGTTGATGCACCATGTAGACAGAAGTAGAGGAACGCCTCACTTACCGCGCTGCTGCTGAAGATCTTCTCGCTGAAGCTCATGAGCTCCTGAATGTTCTTCAGTGTGGTCGATAGGTCGTTTTTCTCATTTAATAGTAATAACTTGCGGAAAACTTCCACGTATTTCGCGAAGTTAGCGGCGCTTCCATTGGATCGCTTGACCGAGCGATTTTTATCTTTGTTCAGTGTTTTATCTAGGGCTACCGTGTTTGACACTTAAATCTAACTCCGGATTCCCCTTTCGGGGCAAGATGTTTACAGCCCCGATAAGCTTATAAGTATACTTGTTAACAAGTAAACTTGTAAACAAGTAATCTGGTGATACAGTTAACATGCCACGCAAAACCGTAGCCATAAGGGGACTCAACACCGAGCTTTACACGGAAGTCTTCTCCATGGCTAAAAAAGACGGCAAAACCGTGGCTGATGTCGTAAACAATGCCCTTGAACAGTTCATCAACGGTGATGGTGATGAGCAAACCGTCATGATGCCCGGTGGCGCACTATCTAACTCCGCAGAATTCATTTTAGCCATCGACGATGACGGTGAAATAAGCCTTTCAAAGGAAGATATCAAGGAAATTGCCGTGGAAATGGGGCCTTTTGCCATAGAGAGCAACGGAAGCCTCATTTTCGAGAAAGACGTCGATAAAAACGCGTTAGCCCAGATAACTAGAATTACAGTTAAATCCGGGACAGTAAAGGTTCCACGGACAGCGTACGCACAATTCCTAATAAAGTGCAAGATACAAGGAAAACTCGACAAGTATTGAGACCCGTTTCTACGGTAGCAGTAGGGGTTCAAGACGGAAGCTTCGAGGCCTTCCAAAGAGGTGTAGCTAATGCTATACAGTATACTTCTCTCTGTTTAACAAGGCTCTCCGGGCGTGTTATACAGGATGCTAGAGTTGCGTGTATTACAGTGGATGGGTTGGACGCTACTGATGCGTTGTTAAACAACCTCGTGAATTGGGATTATGATGTAATCATTCTCGGCGGAGCTACCTTCGCTGGTTTCAATGTCGTTGACGTTGAAAATGTTTACAAAACAACAGGGTCCCCAGTTATCGTTTTCAGCCCAAAGATGCCTGATGTTGATGCAACGTTGAACGCGTTGCGTAAACATTTCCCTGACTGGAGGCAGAGATGGAGCCGATACGAGGCGCTTGGCGTGCTTCACCAGTTCACAATCAGGGATTATCCGCCCATCTACTATGAGGTGGTGGGGGAGTCAACGGGATTCGCTGAGAAAGTATTAACAGAACAAGCCATCAATGGGCGTACACCGGAGGCTGTTCGTGTCGCTGATTTAATCGCCAAAGGCGTTAGTTCAGTCTTTCAAGGTCGAGTGGGATCTCGTTATGGGTCTTGAGGTTAAACACGGATATTACGCCGGGAGTAGGTTCCAGGTTCATTCTTTTCTGGAATGGGGTCTGGTCCTGGAAGCTTCCGCATGCGATTAACGTGATTCCCTTGTAGCGTTTTACCTCATGTATGTGGATATGCCCCATGAGTACAACGTCTGGGACGTCCTTGATCACCAAGCGATCCACTTTCTCGGGCGCTATCGGCGTTGATTGCCCATAAGTGGGGGCAACATGCCTGCATCTGACAAGTAGCTCCACCGCTGTGATTGGGTGGTGGAAGTCGTGCCCCGGAGTCGAGCCGAGGATATCAGTCAATGCTGTTCCGTGTTCAACAAAGACCTTGACGCCGTTCAGGGTTAATGAGATTGGGTTCGGGACCATGTGGATGCGTGGATCAGCGTACAGACTGGGTGCATAGCTCTCAGGGATCACCGGCTGGGGGAGGCTTCTCCTGACAGCGTCGTGGTTACCTGGAAGTATAATGGTCTCGATATGATCAGGGAGTTTATCCAGTAACCTTGCGGCTTCCTCGTACTGAGCCTTTTGATTGCTAATTGTGAGTTCATCGAGCTGCTCCGGGTAGATGCCGATGCCGTCAACGAGATCACCCGCAATAACCAGATACTTTACCTGTGAGGCGAGGTCTCTGCTGGGCTTTGGGCCGAGGTCTTGATTCATCCAGCGTATGAATTTATCGAAGAGATCACCCCTGAAGTACTTGCTGCCAACGTGAACATCACCGACGAATACAGCGGATATGTTTTCCACGCTCCTTCGCACCTCATGCATCGGTACATCAGGCCAGATGAGATCATTCGCGATTATCAGATTCTCCCTGAACCTGACACCATCGATACAGATCACCTGATCCTCAAGAATCTCAAGGCCCTTCTTGACAGCATCTTCACCGCTCACTAAAACAGTGGCCTGTGTGTCTTTGTCCTCTATGTCGAGGAATAGCTTGTTGTTTCTAGCGCTTTTACTGGAGACTATTCCTACGGTCTTGAACTTGGTGTTTAGGGGAAGTTTTACTGCCTGAGAGAGGGGTATGGCGTCACGTACGTCTACTCTGTGTTTGATGATGGCTTCCAGTTGAATGAGTCTGCTATTGAAATAGTCGATGTAGCCATCAGAACTGCCTATGCTTCGCGTTTCCTCAGGGTAATGTATCTCAAGTGTCGATTTTACCGTTGCAGCGTATGGTTTCAGCTTGGGTGCAACTGCTGTTTGGGTTGGTTGGAAAAAATCTAGGTCTAAAAGGTATAGATCTGGTTTCGTTGAGGCTCTCTTCAGCGCTTCATCCACTAAATGTGCTGCTTCCTCAACACTCTGGTTTTGTAAAAAGGTGAAGACCTCAGGGCTAAGCTGATAACCCTGTGCCAGCACCCTCTGAAGCTCTTGGAGGATAGCCTCTGTCAAACTGGATCGATTACCGAGCCTTAATCACGTAGTCAACACGTGCAGGTGCAAATGTCTCTATTATTACCGCTGCTTCCTTACCGTTTGCTACGAATTTATGTTCCTCGTTAGGTGGGATGAACCATGCGGCACCGGGTTTGGCTTTAACAGTCTTTCCACCAGAGGTGAGTTCACCTGATCCAGCGATCAGTGTTCCCATCTGTTCGTGAGGGTGGCTGTGCCAATCGACTACAACTCCTGCGTGAATAATTATGTAGCACTGTGTTGCGTGCATACCGTTTCCGATGATTCGGATATCTACTCCGGGTATGGGTTCGAAGCGTGGTGCCTCGTCCCATGTTGTTGCTTGCATACGTCAGAGATACGCAACGATCCTATTTGAATTGTTAGAGCCCCAGTGTTGAAGCCTCGTTTTGTTCGAGAATGAGGTCCCGTATCTCTTTTCTGATGCTGTACCTGTATGGCATGCTGCTGGTGTTGCGGTCTATAAACCCCTTATCATAGAGCTTCTTTAGCAGACGAGCTGTATGTTCACGGGTCTTATCGATGTGCTCTTTAATCTCTGGAACAGTGCCCTCGCCGAAGTCAACGATCCTCTTCAGTACATCCAACTCGGTCTCGGTAAGCCCCTGAAGTATATCATCACCTTGCACAGGAATAGGGGCATCAACCGGGTTCGCGGGGATAACGACTCTTGGCTGAGACGCGATTTTGGAGAGGTCCTTCTTCATGGTCTCGATGGATTCCTCGATGCCATTTACACGATCCGATAGTTCTTTGACTTTTTCAAGTCCAGCGAGGGTCGCATCACTGTTTCCCTGTTTTGCGGATAGGGCTTCATTGGCCATGTATTTTGCTTGAAGTGTTTCCCTCTCTATTCTGCCTAGTTCAGATTCCACTCGCTTTACCTGTCTTGTGAACCCGAATGTGATGTTCCTCACAGCGTCCTTACTCTCATCGTATTCACTTTGGGCCATCTTGATGCGTTGATAGAATATGTAGCTAGCAACCATGGTTACCAAGAATAACGCGAACGTGGTAAAGACTAGCTCCATCTGATCCCCAGTAAAGGACAGGGAGTTCAGGTTAATTACAGTTACGTATTTTGCGACAATCCATTTTACTGAAATTGACTGTAGTACCGTTGAACAATCCTATCTCGTTTGAATTGTTTACATGTTTACCTGAAACCAAATTTGATATGTCTTTAAATTAAACAGTTCAACTGAGATGTGATATTCCTTGAGCAAGAGACAGGCAAAGATCAACATCACGGGAAGAGTGCAGGGCGTTGGATTCAGACCATTCATCTACCGGATGGCTGTGAAGAATCATCTTCAGGGTTATGTTATAAATCTCGGCGATGCCGGGGTCGAGATAATCGTTGAGGGCTCAGGGAAGGAAATAGAGAGTTTTCTTGGGGATGTTGAGCAATATGCTCCAGAGGTCTCGGATATCGAGGATATTAAAACCGAATACCGGAACTATGCTGGAAAATATACTGATTTCATCATCGACAAGAGCAGATCAACGGGAAAAGTCGCTTCAGGCATTTATCCGCCGGATATTGGGATATGCCCAGAGTGCCTTAGAGACATGGAGGATAAATCGGGGCGATGGTATGAGTATCCTTTCACTGCCTGTGCATGGTGTGGACCCAGATTCACATCAGTAAAATCCCTGCCATATGACAGGGAACGAACTCACATGCATGAGTTTCCCATGTGTGATGACTGCAAACACGATTACTATGACCCACTGGATAGACGATTTGACGCTCAGGGTATAACATGCAGCCAATGCGGGCCAAACATGAGCCTGTATGATGCAACTGGTAACAGAATTGATGTCAAGGATGTTTTCACTGAGACAGCTAATTACATTAAAGAGGGTTCGATAGTCGCCATCAAGGGAATCGGGGGTATTCATCTATCTTCTCTAGCGACGCGAGACGATGTTCTGGAAGAGTTCAGACGTAGAAAAGACCGGAAAAATCAACCATATGCTTTGATGTCACCAAACTTGGAGGCATTGAAACTATTCGCTGAGGTATCGGATGTTGAAGAAAATTATCTTACATCATGGAGAAAACCCATCGTATTGCTCAAGAAAAAACACAAAATCATATCCGATCTAGTGGCGCCGGGATTAGACACCGTAGGAGTAATGCTACCATACACAGGTATCCAGACACTTTTATTCAAACGGATAGATGAGCCGGCTCTCGTCATGACCAGCGGTAATAGACGGGGTTTACCGATGGCTACAACCAACCAAGCAGCTTTCCATGAGCTTGAAGGCTTAGCAGACTACTTTTTGCTTCACGATAGGGATATCATCAACCGTTCAGATGACTCAGTTATACGAATTATCGAAGGAATGCCTGCTTTCACCCGTAGGTCAAGAGGCTATGTACCAGATCCAATAAGCATTCCCACAAATAATGGAATAGTAGTTGCATTAGGGGCAGAACTCAGAAACGCAGCGGCTATAGGTACCCGAGATAAGGTCTTTATGACACAGTACTTAGGAGACATTACTTCACTTGAGGGCTTGGAATTTGAAAAAGAGTCCATCAATGCTATGCGTGATTTGCTAAATATCACACGTAACCCCGATGTGATTGCATGTGACCTGCATCCGGGGTATATGACATCACAGTATGGGCAAGTGATATCACAAGAAATGGATATCCCACTCGTAAAATCACAGCATCATCACGCCCACATCACATCAGTAATGGCAGAGCATGAGATAAAAGACGAAGAAGTCATTGGAATAGCACTGGACGGCGCTGGATACGGTCAAGACGGGCAAATATGGGGTGGAGAAGTGCTAAAATCATCATATATGGAGTATGAAAGGCTCGGCCAACTCGAATATTTGCCTATGCCGGGAGGCGATCTGTGTGCCTATCACCCGTATAGAATGCTTATAGCTGGGTTAACAAACGCTATTTCTGATGATGAAATACGTGATATCACAAAAAATCACATACATCACATGTTACCTCACAAAGAACCGGAGTTAGAATTGATTCTTAAACAATCTAGAAAAGATAATGTGCTCAAAACATCTAGTTTTGGACGAGTTTTAGACTCTGTCTCTGCATTACTCGGCTTGACTAATTATAGAACTTATGAGGGGGAACCTGCTATGCTTCTCGAAGCGTTTGCATCTAAAGGTTCTTGTGAAAAGATTAACTATTCACCTGAAATCGTAGGAAATAAGTCGAAATATATCCTTAAAACATCAAATATGCTAAAATATTTAATAATTGATTCTAATAGGCATAAAAAACAAGATATAGCGGCTTTTAGTCAAAAATATTTATCTGATGGATTAGTAGAAATCGCTGTATCAATCGCTAACGACACAGGCATTAATAAATTTGCATTATCAGGAGGAGTATTTGTTAATCAGTTTATCACATCATATATCTCAAATAAAATAAAAGATCAAGGATATTTACTGTTACGTAACGTAAAAGTGCCTCCGGGAGATGGTGGATCTGCTCTCGGTCAGGCTGTGACTGCGTTACATCACGTGATATGATGTGATATCACACCAGTTTGATACTTGTGGGCGTGGCCAACTGAGTTATACCATCAATTAATTCAGTTTCAAATCTCTTCAGATCTGTTTTAGTTATCCCCGAATTCGATGATTCAAGTAGTGTAGCGTATTCTTTTAACTTTTCAGCTAAAACATAATACTCATCAAAAGGTCTCGAATCGAATACTCCAATATAACTCAATAGAACGATGCTAAATATACTCGATATAACATTCTTACGAGCTTGAGCTAAAGACCGGCTAAAAGAGCCTCTACTGACGCTGTTGGTTCTAAATAGAGTCTTTTCATCTAAAGATAGCTTATTATCAGAGATTATATCTGTTAGCATATCAATAACAAGCGTTTCGAACTGAATGCGTGTTATATTGCTGTTTTTTAGTAAAATATCCGTTATTGGGTCTTTAAACGTCTTTTGGATTACTTTTTGGTATTCTTCTGAACTCATATTAGGCATGACCTCACAGTGATATCGCACTCGGTTGAATTTATGTCTGTTGACAAAACTGTATACGAGAAAACACACTGCAATCAAGTAGATTCCAACATATAACAAACATAAAAATAACAAATCACATATAACACCACATCATATATTAACACATATGTGTAACATATCGGTTGAGAAACGCTTAATTCATCAAATTCAATCATACACAACATGGTTTCACTGAAAGACATAAACATAAACTGCGAAATAATTGAGCCAAAAATTATCAAATTCATACAAAACAACATAAATAATGCCCATCTAAGAGGCGCAGTAGTCGCCGCTAGTGGCGGAATAGACTCAGCCGTAACACTTCACCTAACAGTAAAAGCAATTGGAGCTGAAAACGTAACAGTGATCACCATGCCAGAACGTGATATCACACCTGAACGTGATATCATGGATGTGATGTTACACTGTGAACAACTGAATCTCACATGTAACACGGTGGACATCACGTCGATATTACATGTGATGCAACAGAGCCTGCCAAATTATGACCATAAGGATAGAATAGCGTCCGGTAATATTCGCTCACGAATGAGAATGATCATAGCTTACCATTACGCAAACAAAGAACATAAAATGGTCATGGGAACATCAAACAAGACCGAACTCCTGACTGGTTTCTTCACTAAATACGGTGATGGCGGAGTTGACCTCATGCCACTCGCAGATCTCTACAAACACAACATCCGTCAATTAGCTAAATACCTCAAAATTCCACAAAATATTATTGATAAAGCACCTAGCCCAGGCTTCTACGTTGGCCAGACAGACGAAGCGGAACTGGGTTGCGACTACAATACTGTGGACCTAATTATTCATCTATGGGAAAAAGGACATATTAACAGCGAAATCTCAGATAAAATAAATATCCCCATACAAACAGTAAACAGTATAATACACCGCATAAAAGCAAATGAACATAAACGACGGCTTCCATTAATCTTAAGACTAAGTTAAACACTCCCATATGCATCGGAGGGCAACAAATGGGTCGAAAAAGACAGAAAGTATCCCAAATAATAAAACAAAAACTACCAAGCCAATACCTCTGCCCCAACTGTGGCATGAACACAGTCACAATTATACTGAAGAACGAGGAAGGAATCGGACGAATAATCTGTGCTAGCTGTGGCCTCAAAGACCAGTTCCCAGTACCTGAAAATACGCAGCCCGTAGACGCCTACTGTATTTTTGTAGATAACTACTACGGCGTCGAGGAGCAACCAACACAATGAAGGGAAGGACAGAGAAATATATTCTAGAACAGATGAAGAAAAAGGGAACCATCCACTTTACACTGGTTGACCCCGACAAATCATCTGGATATGATTGCGCAAGCATCGCTGCAGAAGCGGAAAAAGGCGGATCATCCGCTATTATGATAGGCGGATCTACCCTCGCCTCTCAAACGGACCTTGATGACGCAGTCAAACGGATAAAATCCAAAGTAAAAATACCAGTAATATTGTTCCCAAACGGTCCAATGGGTGTTAGCAAATACGCAGATGCGGTATGGTTTATGTCTCTACTCAACAGCCAGAACCCATACTATATCATTGATGCTCAAATGTTATCGGCTCCAATTGTAAAGCAATACAAATTGGAGGCAATGCCCATGGGGTACATCATCGCTGGAGAAGGCTGTGTAGCCGGCTATATTGGGCATGCAAGACCTCTCAGCTTCAGACACCACAAAATAGCGGTGGGATACAGTCTAGCAGCCGAGGCACTGGGAATGAGATTCGTATATCTAGAAGCAGGCAGTGGAGCACCTGAACCAATACCGCCCAGTATGATAGGCGCCGTTGCCAAGTATGTTGACATCCCGGTTATCGTAGGCGGAGGCATCAGAGGACCAGAGGCGGCTTTAGCCGCTAAAATGGCTGGTGCCAGCGCAGTTGTGACAGGCACTCTTGTTGAGGAGGAGTCACAGGTCGAGGAAAGGATTAGAGAGATAGTTAACGCTATCTCAAACTAGTTTTTTTCTAGCTAATTTTTGTTAAGGGACAGTTTAAAGACCTTAACAGCATACACTTAGGCGCTGGATTCGTATCAGATAACCCGGTGAGCCCAAATTGATAGATGTAGAAATGCCTCCCCATTATGAAAAATACTTCACCGAGCTAGAAAACAAGTTAAATAAACTATACAAGATCGCGACAGAGGCAAGGGCAAAAGGACTGGACGCCAGCTTAGAGGTAGACTCCAAGATAACAATTGACATCGCGGAACGTATAGAGAAACTCATCGGACCCCCAGGTATCACTCAGCGGATGCGTGAGCTTGAAGACATGGACCGCAGGGAGATGAGCTTCAAGATAGCTCAAGAGATAGCCCTCGGTAGATTCGGTGTGTTGGAGAAAGAGGCAGCCGCAGATCAAGCGATTAGAACAGCGCTCGCCATAATGACTGAAGGGGTAACAATAGCGCCCATACAGGGCATCCCAGAGATAAAAATCAAACAAAACCCCGATAGAACCCAGTTTCTATCAGTATACTTCGCTGGACCAATAAGACCAGCTGGTGGAACCGCTCAAGCAATGACTCTTGTTATAGCGGATGTAGTGCGGAGGACCTTAAACCTCGAAAAATGGCAGCCTAGTGAAGCCGCCGTAAACAGATTCATCGAAGAGGTCGGCGTCTATACGCGTAATGTAAGGCGTTTCCAGTATCATGTTACAGATGAGGATCTGGAGCTGGCTATGAAAGCGCTTCCAGTTGAACCCACGGGGGTATCAACAGATCCTTTCGAGGTCTCCAACTACAGGGATGTACCGGGGATCGAGACCAATAGACTCAGAGGTGGAGCCCTCATCGTCGTAGTAGATGGAGTTGTAGGAAGAGCCCGTAAACTATCTGGGCTCTGTGAGAACTTGGGTATAGAGGGCTGGGAGTGGCTGAACAAGATAGGGAAAAAGAAAGACGAAGATAACGGCGAGAAAAAGAAGCCCACAGCACAGTTTATGGAAGAGATCATTGTTGGGAGACCCGTTTTTGGCTTCCCTAACACTGAAGGCGGTTTTAGGCTCAGGTACGGTAGAGCACGAACTACGGGATTGGCTGCTTGTGGTGTACACCCGGCGACCATGATTGTTCTGAATAAATTCATGAACACGGGGCTTCAGCTTAGGGTTGAACTGCCCGGGAAGTCAGCGGCAGTATGCCCCGTGGATAGCGTTGAACCGCCTGTTGTACGGTTGAAGAACGGTTCAGTGCTCAGAGTAGCTGATGAGAAACAGGCGTGGGAGATATATGATCAAGTCGAGCGTATACTATTCAACGGAGATATACTGTTCAACGCAGGCGACTTCATCCAATTCAACCACGCCCTCCTCCCAGCGGGATACGATGAGGACCAGTGGAGATACGATGTCGAACATTGTATCGCCAATATTGGAGAGAAATCCGTAGAAGAGATAACTGAACTCGGCATCGAGAGAATAAAGGAGTTACTGGGCAACCTGATGCGAGTCCCTAGTCCCGAGGAAGCCTTAAAATTAGCGAGGCTTGACGCGCCCCTGCATCCCCGCTACACCTTTGACTGGTCCAAGATCGAGTTACAGCAACTATTAGGTCTCAGAAACACCCTCGCGGACCAGTGGGCTAGTAGAGAAAACGGCATAACAGTGAGTAGAGATGAGAAAAACAGCCTCGAATTACTGCTTATACCCCACAGAGTATCAAAAGGTAAGCTCTACTTCGAAGATTATGAGAATATTATAGAAAAAAGCCTCGCCATAGACCACAGATACGTGGAAGCAGAAGCAGAGACAAGCTTAGAGCAGGTAAACAAGTGGGCTGGCTTCACTGTACGGGAGAAAGCCTACGTCTACGTTGGAGCCAGAATGGGGCGCCCAGAGAAAGCCAAAGAACGCAAGATGAACCCATACGTACACAGCCTATACCCGATTGGAAACGCGGGTGGACCCCAACGAGACATCACGCGCCCCAAAAAAGGAGATAAGATCAGGATAGAGCGTGTGAACCTTCAATGCCCGGAATGCGGCTACGAGGCAACAACGCCTATCTGCAGCAACTGTGGGAGCAAAACGAGAATGGAGAAGCAGTGCCCACGCTGCAAGACAAAAACAGACGCAGATACCTGTCCAAGATGTAATTCTGAAACCGTAGGCTACACATGGGTTGAATTAGACCTGAGGGAGGAGTTAGAGAAGGCTCGAAGCTATATTGGTGGCCAGATCCCGTCAAAGATCAAGTGTGTAAAACGCTTGATGAATGAAAGAAGGATGCCTGAGGACTTAGCCAAGGGCATATTAAGGGCACGGTATGACCTCAGCGTCTTCAAAGATGGCACACTCAGATATGACTTAACAGACATACCCCTCACTCACTTCACACCAGATGAGGTAGGGACATCAGTGGAGAAGCTCAGAGAACTCGGCTACACATACGATGTAAATGGAGACGCACTAATCCGAGGAGACCAGATGCTTGAGTTATATGTTCAAGACATCGTCTTACCCGAGGACTGCGGAGACTACCTTGTAACGGTTACCAAGTTCCTAGACGACGAGGTTCGAGATTTCTACAAGATGGACCCAGTCTACAACAAAGAGACGCGAGACGATCTCATAGGCGAGATAATATTGGGCATGGCACCCCACACAAGCGCAGCCATAGTGGGTAGGCTCATCGGGTGGACCACGGTTAGAAACTGTTACGCGCACCCATACTGGCACGCTGCTAAGCGCCGAAACTGTGATGGGGACGAGGACGGTATAATGATGACTCTCGATCCATTGCTCAATTTTAGTCGCGCATATCTTCCAGAGCAGAGCGGCGGCCTGATGGATGCCCCATTATTCGTTATACCCAACCTGAACCCAAGCGAGGTAGACAAGGAAAGCCATAACGTGGATGTCATCGGCAGATACCCTCCTGAGTTCTACAAGATGAGTATGCGTGGAGCAAAGCCAAACGAGTTCGGACCACTGGTCGATACCCTCGGTGGCAGACTCGGAACTCCGGCTCAGTACACGGGTTTCAGTTATACTCATGAATGTACAAACATCAATCAAGGTAGCCATATTGGAGCCTACAACGAACTCCCATCAATGCTGGACAAGCTGGAGAGCCAGCTTGACCTCACCAAGAAGCTGAGAGCAGTAGATGGAAACATCGTTGGACTCAAGATACTCAACAGTCACTTCATGAAGGACATCGTTGGAAACCTCAGAGCATTCACGAGGCAGGGATTCAGGTGCAGCAAGTGTAACAAAAAGTTCAGGCGCCCACCGTTGAAAGGAGTCTGTGACAGATGTGGAGGACCGATGCTTCAAACAGTGTATAAAGGGGGAATTGAGAAATACCTCGCCCCAGCGAAAAACATCATCGAAAAATATGATCTCGGAGAATATTATGAGGCCCGCATAAAGCTCGTTGAGGAGGAGATTGAGTCTCTCTTCTGGATGGAGACACCGAAGGAAACCCATAGCCAGTTCAACTTGACAGATTTCATGAAGCCGAAGGCGCGTGAGTAGGTCAAGAAAGCTTATTATTGTACAGCTGTGTAGTCATGGCGAACAACAATGAGTAAAAGAAAAAAACAACAAGGTACAGGAATGCCTCAGAGCAGCGCTGGATTGATGAGGTTCTTCCAAGACGAGACGAATGGCGCAAAGATCTCACCGGAGATTGTGGTCGGGGCGGCAGTATTACTCATTGTAACTGTAATAGCGGCAAGAGTGTTCTTCCCCATACTATAGGCTACCAGTAATAGACTGGATA
>CAYUTB010000001.1:29676-30735 GCA_964447425.1 uncultured Candidatus Bathyarchaeia archaeon | reverse complement strand
ACTGACCTTCTAATACGAACAGATGGCAACCCAGCCCATGTATCTACAATAGAGATAGTAATAGCTTCCAACTAAACAGTTTTTTAAACCCACGGCGTAACCCTTCAAGGAAGGGAAAAAAAGGATGTCATATCCAAAGATTAGGGTTACGCCGCCGGGCCCCAAGGCAAAAAAGATTGTCGAGAGGGACGCGGCTGTTATTTCACCGAGTTTCGGTAGAGCCTACCCGCTTGTAGTTGAGAGCGCTGAAGGAAACATCGTAAAAGACGTCGATGGAAACGAGTTCATCGACATGAACGCGGGTCTCGCAGTGTGCAGCGTGGGACACGGACACCCCAAGCTCAAGAAGGCTATCAAGGATCAGGTTGACAAGTTCATCCACTACAGCTATACCGACTTCTTCTACGACGACTATGTTAACCTCGGAGAAGAACTGTGCAAGATCCTGCCCATGAAGGGCGCGAAGAAGGTCTTCTACGGAAACAGTGGAGCCGAGGCAATCGAGGCAGCCATGAAGGTCGCCCGCTGGCACACAGGGAGACAGGGATATCTCGCCTATATCGGCAGCTTCCACGGTAGAACCATGGGGGCTGTGAGTCTCACAGCATCCAAGCCATATCAGAGGCGCAAGTTCAGCCCACTCATACCGGGTGTTGAACACATCTTCTACCCATACTGTTACAGGTGCCCATTCCATCTGGAGTGCCCAAGCTGCAACTATGCTTGCGTGGATTACATCGATGAATACCTGTTCCACAAATACGTAGCTCCAGAGGAAGTATCAATGCTCATCGCCGAACCAATACAGGGTGAAGGCGGCTACATTGTACCACCAGCCGGCTACTTCCCAAAACTCAAGAAACTACTTGACCAGCATGGCATACTCTTCGCTGTAGACGAGGTTCAGTCAGGAGTAGGTAGGACCGGTAAATGGTTTGCTATTGAGCACTGGAATGTAGAGCCTGATATTGTCTGTACAGCCAAGGGAATCGCGGGAGGACTGCCTCTGGGAGTTATGGCTAGCAAAGCCGAGATCCAGGACTGGACACCGGGAAGCCA
>CAYUTB010000001.1:25213-29576 GCA_964447425.1 uncultured Candidatus Bathyarchaeia archaeon | reverse complement strand
GCTCCAAAGGCGACGGAGGAGATCATGATGGAGTGCTTCAGGAACGGTCTCGCCATCGTAAACTGCGGCGTAAACATCATCAGATGGATGCCCCCGCTGACAATAACAAGGGATCTGATTGATCCGAGCCTAGTGATATTCGAGAAGGCTCTCAGTAAGGTAGAGGCTGCATAAGCCCATCCTAATTTTTTTTAATCAGATAAAAATAGGGTTTATTTTCGCTCTATAACGACTTTTGTGAAGGCGCCGCTGCTAACCTGAAGCAACCCATCAAAGGGCTCGCGGACATTCATATACTCAAGCCTGACCTCTGCGCCAGCGGATAGATCCATGGCGGCTTCAGCGTGCTCCCTCCAGAGACTGACACGCGCCTCTCCTGTCCCGTCATCTATTCTGAAGTTTGTCACTGTGGCGGGGCCCCGGGATGTATCGATGTCTCGTTGAACTGGGTCATCCAAGAGCTGTCCATGTATTGATACGTTTTTCTGGCCTTCACGCAGGTCGATTATATCTGTGACCTTGCGCTCGATTTCCGGGATCTCCATCTCGAAGTCTTCTGGGTCGATGTGTATTCGCCCGTTTCTCCCAACGTTAAGGTCGATTCCGCCGTAACCGGATCTTGTATAACCGTTCTCGACGATGATGCGGGTGCCTTCGGATATCTTCTGCGCTTTATCGGCGTCATCATCCCAGAGGCTCAGCCTCACTGTACCAGTGTCATCTTCCAAGAGTACACTGACTACCTTTCCCTCGGTACCGTCTCTGCGCACGAAGCCTCGTTCCTCACCCACTTGTGTGGCGAGTGCAGCTACGTTTACGCTTCCCATGCTCTCGCCGAGGTCTCCTATCTTGGTCCAGTAGGGTACGGGTTCGCTGGGCTTGACGCCTTTCTTGATAATCTTGATAGCTGTATCCCAGCTCACATGCACCTCGGGGGAACCGCTGTTTCCTGTCCTAACGGTTCCGCTGATTACCTGTATTTGGGTTCCTTTTGGGATTTCACCGAATTCCTCCACCTTATCATCCCAGAGCACCAAGTTGATCCTCGCGCCGCCTTCCTCAAGCACAAGTCTTCCAACCTTGCCCTCACTGCCATCCTGCTTGGCAAAGGTTGAGGCTGGAAAATTATCCATAACCACGCCCTCGATGTTTACAGTTCCCTCAGCATGAACATCAGCGGGGGTTAGGAAGAAGCTATCCAGCTTTGGGAAATCCTCCTCCACTGCATCCATAGGCTCCATGAATAGCTGCCCCCGGTTTCCTACGTTTACCTCGATGTTGCCTCGCCGGTCTCTGCTGTAGCCGTGGAGTATCCTTACTATCTTGCCCGGCTTGAGCTTGGATGCTTCGACGTGGTCTGCTTTTTCATCCCAGAAAACAACGACAACCGAGCCGGTCTTGTCTCCGATAATCAATCTGAGAACTTTGCCTTTCTTGTTATTGTCCCTGTCAAAGGACCTGCTGGGGAAGACGTGTATAACGCGGCCTGTGAGGCTTACATCGCTGAGCGCAGGCGTCAGATCACCTATCTTGAGCTTTGCCTCGATTCGTTCTCCGGCACCGTTTATGCCAAGATTGCTTGAAACGAGGTGGGCTGCGGCCTCCTCGGTGAGTAACCCGGCGGCTTTTGCGCGTTCCTGCTCGATGAGTTGTTTTACTGCTGCTTCTGTGAGATTTGGTTTTAGAGCTAGTATTCGCTTTATGATGTCTTGCGTGGACATAAACGTCAGAATATTGTTCCTTTTACAGAATATAGACTATTTGCTCTGCTGCTTCTTGGTCTCGGAGGCGTACATGTAGTAGAATGCGAGTACAATGGCTGTCACTGAGAGTAGAATTATTGCAGATCCCGCGAAATCGAACAACACTGGAATTGTCATATGCACTATTGAGATCAGGGTTCCTATTTAGGTTATACTCTAATCCGCTACACTGTACTCTTTCCAGATCTCAAGCAATGACTCATATGCCTCGTCGTCTTCCTCGATGAGATCATAGTGGTTTAGAGCCTCGGCTATCTTCTGGGCGAGCAGGTGGTAGCAGTAGGCTTGTTCGTTGTCCAGTACCCGGAAGTAGAAATCGCTGCAACTGCAGTACCCAGCGTGGCTGTAGATGAGGTACTCTGCGTTCTGACCGATGGCTATCCAGAGGCTTTTCATGCTGGGCTTGAAGACGTATTTCTTTATGCGGTTCTCGGTGACCAGCTTCCACGCCTTGTCATATCGGTCTCCGAAGGTTGTTCTGAGGCGCTGCCAATTCTGCCTTGATATCTCCTTGGAGATGCGCAGGTCTCGTAGTACCTGTTCAAGTGCTAGACTTTCTTGAAGCGACGCCATACCTTATGATTCTCCCCTACTGTTTTAAGGCTCCTCAATGGGCACACCATAACCCCAAGCACCTAGGTATCTGCAGGTATCCGCAGCCGAGACCGCTGCGCGATACATGGCTTCCTTTAACTCGGTTCCCCTCGATGTCTCATACAGCATTCTTGATATGTAGCTGTCTCCAGCTCCGAGAGTGTCAACTATTTGGGTCTCTATCACGCCCTGATTGAGTGTGGCCTCACCATCATACGCGGTGGAGCCTTTTTCGCCCCGTGTCACTACCACAAGTGCATGACTCTTTGCATATATCCATTCTATCAGACGCTCTAGCTCGGATTCGTTGAGCTGGGGAGCACTCAGAAAAGCAATATCCACATGGGGGAGGGTTTTTTCGAGGTAGTCTCGGCTCCAGTTTGAGGAGAAGTCAAAGCTCAGTAGATTGGAGGCTTGTTTTAGTTCGGGTAACTGGTTTTCTATGAAGCTGTAGATGCTGGTATGCGTGATGGCGTGCTTTGAGATGTACTCGTAGTCGGTTTCTTCAAGATGGATCATTTTTCTTGCACCGGGCATGGAGCCTACGAATACTCTATCCCCGTCATGGAGCTCTATATCGCAGCGCCCAGTAGGTTCATCGATGACCCTGCAATGTGAAACATCAACACCTTCAGCCTTCAACGAGTTCAACACGAGGGCGCCCCGGGGGTCGTCTCCAAGCCACCCAAGATAACCAGCCGAGCCGCCTAGGCGTTTGAAGAAGACTGGTACATTGACGGTGTTACCCCCGGGAAACATCAGGTTTCTATCCAGATACCTGTCAACGGTGTTATCCCCGACGCCTATGATTGAAGCCATGGTGAATAATCCACTTGTATATATTTCACGTCTGCTTAAGAGACTCTTATACCCTGAGAATAATGGTGTTAAACTGTGATCAAGCTACTGACTCCCCACCCAGCATTGATGGTAGAGTCAGATGAAAGAGTCATGATGGTCGCGGACCTACACCTCGGATTGGAGTATGAGCTCGCGAAACAGGGAATCAACATACCCTACCAGTGGAACCGGATACTGGAAGAGCTTATGGTGCTCCTCGAGGAGTATAGACCAGACAGGCTGGTGATGCTGGGTGATGTGAAACACGGTGTACCATCCACGAGTTTTCAGGAGAAACGCGAGATACCTCTCTTCTTCGAGACCCTGCTGGAGGTAGTGGAGAATATTGATATCACTCGGGGAAACCACGACGCTAACATCCAGAAGTATCTGCCAGAAGAGGTCACTCTACATTCATCAAAGGGGATCATATTCGGAGACGAGTTCAAGGTAGCCGCGATGCATGGGCACGCTTGGCCAAAACCCGAGATAATGACCGCTGACGCCGTGATAATGGCGCATAACCATCCTACTGTCATGCTAAACACCCCAATAGGGGTAAGGATCACGAGACCGGTATGGATTAGGGGAACCATGGAGCCGGAGAACCTCGCAAGAGCCTTTCTAGCATTGGATAATGTGAAGCTGGAGGAAGAAGAGGAGCCGCTGAACGCTTTCTACGAGGAGTATGGTTTTGAGGAGGGCACGCCTGAGCTTATCGTTATGCCCATGTTTAACGACCTGCTGGGAGGACTCCCAGTGAACTCCGAGTCTCCAGAGAGCCTGCTGGGTCCATTGTTCAGGGGTGGAATCGTCGATATGAACAAGTTTGATGCTTATCTGCAGGATGGAAGTTATCTTGGGAAGGTAGGTTTCCTCAGAAAACGGCTTGAGGGCAGTCTGTAGTATTTGGATACATACAATCGGTTATACCGCTAAACTTTGTATGTATCTTTGTATCCCTGCCTAAGGGAGACGCCATATGAGCCCGAAAGGGCTTCCTTCCCAACCTCATTCAACCATAGAGACACATGCGTGACATTTTGAGGTATAAACGCCTGTAATATAAACCCCTTGACGTATAGAGGAGATAAACGGGTCTCTTTGAGCATCCTCTAAGATTGTTTGGAGGCTTGTATCATTGATGTTGCCGAGAATTTTTCTAG
>CAYUTB010000001.1:10831-25113 GCA_964447425.1 uncultured Candidatus Bathyarchaeia archaeon | reverse complement strand
TACTATCTTGAGGCCCAGACTAAGGGCAGCATCGTAGGCGTTTCTCACATACTCCATGGGGACATATTCTTGATGGAAATCATCGACACTCAGGTTCAACACATCCAAACCCAAGTCATGGAGAGGCTGGAGAACGTTTTCCGCGGTCTCTCGGCTGCTACCCCAATAACCGTTGGATACAGCCTCGGTTTTAACATCCTTCCCGCTGGCATACTCGACGAGCCTTCCCAGTAGCGCCGGCTCCAGAAATGGTTCTCCTCCAGTGAAGCTAACCCACTCTGCTCCAAGCTTGATTGCCTCATCAATCGCCTTTTTCCCAAGATCAAGACTCATAACCTCATCTCTGCTTGGACCTGATTCAAAGAAGCAGTGGCGGCACTCGGCGTTACACCTGTAAGTGATTATGAGGCCGAGGCGGAGAAGAGGGCTCATTCTAGCTTTGCCAAGGTCTGTTCAATGAGCTGGTTCGCCTGATAGAAGCCTTCCTCTACGATGTTCCGTTGCCTGAGAAGCTTGTTCTTCAGTAGCTTGAACTCGTGGCTCTGATGAAGCGTCATGTTTGCTAAGTCAACTATCTCGGCTATCCGTGGGAATGGTAGGGCTCCAAAGGTCTCCATGCTCATCTGTTCGCTTGGACCAGCGTTGCTGTGGGCTACGGGGTTGATGTGCCTCGATATCCACATCAGAGCCGTGTTCAGCTCCTTGATCTCATCATTGCTGAGGCTCTTTCCCTTCTTCTCTATCGCGGTCTCCAGTTTTTTACATAGATCAACGAACTCCTCGGCTCTCTCGACGACGGGGTAGAGGTTGAAGTACGCCCTGACCTTCTCGGATTTCTTCTGCATATCGAGTAGAATCTCGTGGAGTCGTTCAGCGTATCTTGTGAAGTTGTATGGGAGTATCGGGCAGTTCACCATCCTCGTGATGAAGTTGAGCTCCGCCTTGACATCCATCTCAAGCACATCAATGTCACCGTGATCCATCGTCGCGTAGGGAGTGTGCCACCACCAGCCACCGCCACTGTAGTTGACGTGGGGATCATAATCCTCCGGAGGCCTGCTTGTGGTTATGCTCACATGAGGCATGCCTGTTCCCCAGAAGCTGCCGTCGCCAGCTCGGGTTGCCCAGCGGAAGCTATCAACGCCTGTTCCCTGAACCGCTTTAACGCTGTCCTGCGCAGCATCCATAACCTCGGTGATCTGGATATCCCGGAACATGGTGGCGCCCTCTGCGCCGGGGCTGTCAATATTATAGCTGGTGATGCACCCGTGGCGCAGTTCATGCCAGAAGGCATCATTATACCATGTTGAGCCTGCGTATCGCCCGATCTCGTGACCCGGCCAGATGGCGAATCTTATACTCCGCCTCAGCTTGTCCTTGTGCTGGTTGAGGAGCCTCGCTAACTCCATGACCGCCGTGTTACCAGATAGATTGTCTACTACGCCGGGGCTGTATGGAGGAGTGTCAACGTGGGCGTTTACAAGCATAAACTTCTCAGGCTCGACTGCGCCCTTGATCTCGGTCTCGAGTAGTGGGATGGATTTCCAACCAGTGTCCATCACGGAGATTATGTGGGCTCTTACACCACCCTGTTTTACGAGTTTCTTCAGCGATTGTCCATCACGGTTGCTGATGTGGAGTATCGCGGGGATGGTTTGAATGTCGTTGATGTTATCGGTGGTTGGGCTTCCGGAGACACTGAAGTCCGCTCTTTGATGACAGACAGTGGGCATGTAATCATCCTGCTCGATAACGACGAGCCCTTTGATGCCCATCTTTTGAAGCCTCAAGAGGAACCCTGCTCTTAGACCCATCCAGTCGCCGCCGGTCTTCTGCTCACAGAGAACGATCTTGCCCTTACAATCAGCGTAACCGATCTCATCAGGGGCAAGATAGATCATTTCGGCCTCAAAGCCCTCGGGACTAGTTGTCCCCACCTGCCTGTAGGGCGTGGACTGTACCTTCATCTCGATTGGCGCCGTGATCTTCAGGCTACTGTACTTGGGGTCGCTGAGATACGCCTCGAATCTGTGTATACGGCACTGGAGACCGTATTCTTCGAGTCGTTTCTTCATGTACTGAACCGCTTGCTCTTCTTGGGGGCTTCCACTGTGAATGGGGGCGATCTCCATCATTTCCTCCCAGTTACGCTGCATCCGGGGCTTGTCTATGCCTTTTTCAAGCTCCTTGATTAGTAGCTGGGTTTCATCTGTGAGCCAGATCATATTTATCAAAAAACCAGTGTATCAAACTGGTTTAACCCTTCCCAATCAGGATTTAGTATGCTTTGAGGAGATCGTTCTCTTTTTTAATTGCAGTGTCGAGGATCACTAGGATATACAATGGCAAAGACGATTGGAGAAAAAGTACAGTCAGCTGATTGGAAGAGCGAGAAACATGTTCCAGCGATAGATGCACCGGATACCGTCAAGGCAGACGAGATGATGAAGGTAGTCGTAAAGGTTGGTAAGGAGATTCCACACCCAAACACGGTTGAGCACCATATCCAGTGGATACAGGTATACTTCACACCAGATGAGGGCAAATTCGCATACGACCTAGGTAGATTCAGCTTCAACAGCCACGGTGAAGGCCCAGCCAGCACAGATAGCGCAGCAGCGTTCCACTTCAAGACAAACAAGTCAGGGACACTGAACGCGGTAAGCTACTGTAATATTCACGGCCTCTGGGAAAGCAGCAAGGTCGTCAAGGTACAGTAAAAGTCTACAAATTTTTTCACAAGATTCCCGACTAACGGGAACACAAACATGTTTTTCTCAGGGTCCGAAATTATGTACGGGTTTATGGTGGGGCCGCCCGGATTCGAACCGGGGATCTCGCGGACCCGAACCGCGAATCGTACCAAGCTTGACCACGGTCCCGATGCGTATTCACGGGTGGTTTGCTGGTTTAAAAAAGGTTCCTAATCTCTATGGGGTTATCGAGGCTCCAGATGAAGAGAACTACGCCTCAATAACCGCATCTTTTACAGTCATATTCAATACCGTCTCCGCTATATCTGCTCCATACTCCGCTGTCCTCAGAATACTCTCAACGATCAACCTTAACGCAGGAACCTCTTCCGGAGGCGCATGTTTAACGATCATTTGGAGCATCTCGGCTTCCATGTTTCGCGTCCTCTGAGCCAGATTAAGAACTTTATCAGCCGCTTTGTAGTTCTCATCAAAGACCGCCTCCATGGAGTCCTCAAATATCTCAAGAGCGAAATCGCTGAGCCTCTTCATCTCAGATAATAGCTCATTATCGAGAGTGCTGAGAGTGAGTTCTAAACGGTTATGAGCGATGTTTACTGCGTGGTCAGCCATACGTTCAACAGATTTTGTGATCAGGCGATATCCGAGGCACTCACGTGGAGACTTTAAACCACTTTCCTTCAGTACATGCGCATCAACGACGGCGACCTTTAGAAGCCGTATAATGTAGAGGTTGAAACGATCAACCTCATCATCCATCGCCACAATCTCCCGGGCAAGCGTCAAATCCTCGGTGCCAAGCGCTATTATCGCGTCTCTATGCATGCTAGCGGCTATAACGCTCATGCGTCGGAGGGCGTCCTTTACTGAGAGTTCGGCGTAGCTGAGGAGAACCTGAAGCGTCAAATCCTGGGGAAGATCTGATAAGATCTCGGTTCCTACGAGTTTTTTTCGTGTAAAATCCTTTACGTTGAACCTTTGGCTGCTATCCAGTCTCTGGTGATTGCTTTTCAGCTGAATAATGTTATAACCCATGAGATATGCGGAGACTACTCGTCTGACGATGCTCTCTGGAGTATCCTCTGGAGATGGTGTGATGATTACCTTACGCTGTGACTCGGAGACGTCGGCACCCTCGGGAGTCAGACACAGGGTTAAGTCATCCTTCTGATTTATCCTGATGACGCTGCCTCTCTGCAGGCCCATTTGTTCAACCCACGCTTTGGGCAGGGATATTATGAAGGTTGAACCACCAGTTATCTGTATTTTTCTTAGTTCTTCACCGGGGTTAATGGACAATTTATATTACCGGTTCACCATAATCATTCACGGCATAAATATATTTACCGAATAATTAGTACACACACAAACCAATTCTATATATTATATAGATATATTGTCATTATATATTATTAATTATAATTTGTATATTATATAAGAAATCTATTTATTCTTTAGTTGGACAATAGAGTCAGAAGAGGAAAAAAGAATGAGTAACAATCAAAACCAACTTCTAACCTATGCGGTTATTGCGCTAATCTTAGGCGCAGCAGTAGGATACTTTGCTGCCGGACCTATTACTTACAACAGTCAAATTGCGGATCTTAAAAAACAGATTGAGGCAGGCGGAGGTTCAATAGAGCTAAGTGGAAGCATCTCAGTAGCGGGCTCAACAACAGTTTTACCAATTTCACAAGAGTGTGCCAATCTATTCATGGCGGCTAATCCTAAAGTTGACGTTAGTGTCGCAGGTGGAGGCTCGGGAGCAGGCATCAAAAGCGCAGGATCAGGAGAAGTAGATATCGGAGAAGCGAGCAGAAACATAAAGGAATCCGAGTTTTTGAAATACCCGGATCTGACTGCTTTCAGTGTAGCGAAAGACAGCGTGGCTATAGTTATTAATCCACAGAATCCTCTTGCGGGAAGCCTTGATCTAACAATAGAGCAGGTAAGTCAGATATTCAGTGGAGAGATCACTAATTGGAGTGAATTAGGTGGACCTGATCACGAGATTGAGGTATATACTCGTGAAGAGGGAAGTGGAACACGAGAAGTCTTTGTAGAGTATGTGATGGGTGGCAAAGAGTTCGCTGCAAATGTAGGCGTCAAACCTAGTAATGGCGAGATGAGGGCGGCGGTTGCTGGGAACGTGTATGGGTTAGCGTACGTGAGTTTCGGTTATCTCGATAGCTCGCTCAGCGCAGCGCGTGTTAATGGCATCGAAGCAAAAGTTGCGAATGTAAACAGCGGCCAATATCCAATTACAAGGATTCTCTGGATGTTCACAAAAGGAGTTCCAAATGACTTAGAACTAGCTTTCATTAAGTTCATTCAGAGCCCAGAAGGACAAGCAGTTGTCGAAGACATGGGGTTCATCCCAATCTATTAAATTTTATAAATTATACTTTTTGTATCAGTTGACATCCATATCTATATAGATATAGGTGATCTATGATTATTTATAGATGAATATAGGTTATGTAGAAAATCTATTTATCAAGCTAAAGTTCAATAGCGCACAAGATATCTAATCATCAAAGAGAAAAAGAAGAAAATGAAGCGAGAAGACGTAATAGGAAAGATACTTTTCTTGTGTGCATCATTCTCAGCTTTAATTGTCTTCTTGATCACGTTTTTTCTACTCAAAGAAGGCTTCCCTGCGCTAAACTGGGCCTTTTTAACAGGCATGATTTGGAGCCCACATAGAGATCTGTTCGGTGTATTTCCTACAGTAATAGGTACATTAGCAGTTGTAGCGGGGGCAATCATAATAGCGACTGCCATAGGTCTCCCCACAGCCATTTTTCTCAGCGAGTTCTCACCGTTCTGGCTACGTAACATAATAAAATCTTCAGTGGAGGTAATCGTTGGAATACCCTCTGTAGTAATCGGCTTCTTTGGGTTGATGATAATAGTTCCATTCATCAGAGACAATGTTGGTGGAAGAGGAGAATCTATCCTAGCGGGGTGGATCGTTCTCGCCTTCATGATACTGCCAAACCTAATTACGATAGCAGAAGATAGCCTGAGAGCCGTTCCAAGAGGATATAGAGAAGCAAGCCTTGCCTTAGGAGCGACAAAGTGGCAGACAATTAGAAACGTTGTGCTTCCAAGTGCCTCATCGGGTATAAGAGCCGCTCTTGTTCTGGGGATAGGAAGAGCCATGGGGGAGACTATGGCAGTGCTTATGGTGGTGGGTAACCCAGAGGTCCCGTGGATACCTGTGAGTATACTTGATCGAGTGAGAGTGTTGACAAGCACTATTGCTATTGAGTTCAGCTATACGGAGTGGGGGTCTCCACATCAGCACGCGTTATTCGCTATAGGTGTATTACTATTCTTAATGGTGATTATACTCAATTTCGTGGCTACTTTTGTGATAAGGAAAGGGTACGTTAATGAATGAGATACAGAAAGAGGGAATAATCAAGAACTTATTGTATGTCTCTGTATTTCTGAGTTTAATCATCTTACCAATTATAATAATATGGGTGGCTTCAAACGGTATTGGCGCTATTAATCTCGATTTCCTAACGGGGAGACCCTACAAGTTTGAGTATGGAGGTATATTCCCACAGATTATAGGCAGTCTTTACCTCGTAGGGCTATGCACGTTATTGGGAGCACCGTTAGGCGTCGCTTCAGCCATCTATTTAGCGGAGTATGCGCCAAACAACAGGCTCACAAACTCGGTTAGGTTCTTTACGGAGACTTTGGCGGGAATGCCCAGCATAATCATTGGATTATTTGGGTTGGAGTTTTTAGTATTTTATCTCCAGTTGAAAACAAGTCTTCTAGCTGGAGCAATAAGCCTTAGCTTTATGATGCTCCCTTGGACAATTAGAGCATCAGAGGAAGCAATCAAAGTAGTGCCGCAAGAGTACAGGGAAGCTAGCCTAGCGATGGGGGCTACAAAGTGGCAGACAATAGTCAAAATAGTCATACCTGCATCGGCTCCAGGTATAATAACGGGGATTCTACTGGGGATAGGGAAGGCGATAGGTGAAACAGCTGTGGTTTGGCTTACAGCGGGTTCAGGGCTAGAGGCGTTTGTGCCAAAATCACTTTCGAGTCCAACGGGGAGCCTGCCTATGTACATTTATTTGATAGCCACACAGGGACACACGGCTGAGGGAATGCAGCGTGCCTTCGGGGCAAGCCTAGTGTTATTGGTGATATTTCTTTCGATGAGCGTGTCTGCTCTATTAATTAGAAACCACTTTTTGAGGAAGCTTGGAAAATGAGTAACAGCAAATATATGATCAATGAGGACGCCGCTGGCTTCATACCTGCTATGGCAAATGATAAGATCGTCTTCAAGGAATTCAATCTCTGGTATGGAGAAAACCACGTATTAAAAGATATAAACATAAGAATAAAGAATAACATTGTAACAGCTTTCATGGGACCCAGCGGATGCGGAAAGAGCACTCTACTGAGAAGTATTGACAGAATGAATGACATTATACCAACCTGCAGAACAGAAGGAGTGGTATACGTTGATGGAAGAAACATCTACAAAGAAGAGGAAGACGTCTATACCCTGCGTAAGACAGTGGGAATGGTGTTCCAGAAACCAAACCCGTTCCCCATGAGCATATATGATAACATTGCATACGGTTCAAGGCTTCACAAGGTGGCTCACGGTGAAGAACTCAACAAAATAGTTGAGAAAAGCCTTAGAGGGGCAGCCCTCTGGGATGAGGTTAAAGACCGCCTTCAAGAATCCGCATTCGGGTTGAGTGGAGGACAACAGCAGCGTCTATGCATAGCCAGAGCCCTCAGTATTAACCCTGAGATTATTTTAATGGATGAGCCATGCAGCGCATTAGACCCCATCGCAACAATGAAGATCGAGTCACTGATGCGTGACCTAAAGGAAGACTACACGGTTGTTCTCGTTACTCATAATCTCCAGCAGGCTGCGAGGGTAAGTGAAATGACTGCATTCATGTATATTGGGAAAGTTGTAGAGTTTGATTCAACAAAAAACATATTCGAGAACCCCCAGAACGGTTTAACAGAAAATTATATCACAGGAAAATTCGGGTGACAAAATGAGCAGACCACTAGATATCGGAATAAATCAGATTAAAAGTCTCTTGGTGAAGATGGGGCAGCTGTCACAGCAAGCACTTGAGGTGGCTCTCAATGGCTTCTTTGAGGAAGAGGACGTGTATGTTCAACTCAAGGCTTGGAGTAACACGATAATAATGTTAAGCGAGGAAGTGGAAGATAGATCAGTGGAACTGATGGCTCTCCATCAGCCTATGGCTACTGATCTAAGGACACTTAAAGCGTACATTAAAGTGGCATATGATATCGAGAGATATGGCAGATACGCTCTGGATATCAGCGATATCAAGAATAGGCTCGGTGGCTGGGAGCAGATACCTGAGAATGGGTTCAGATTTCATGAACTCGCTGATGTGACTCTAAAATGTGTTAAAATGAGCGTTGATTTCATGAAAGACATGGACCAAAACATCATATGGGAGTTATCCAAGATTGAGGCTCAGTCAGACGATCTATACCTAAGAAACCTCAAGATGCTCTGGGAGAGCACTGCATCTTCAAAGACCATCATCGCCTACTCGTTGACCATCAGATATCTGGAGAGAATAGCGGATCACAGTACATACATCAGCGAATCCCTGAGCTACGCAATAACAGGGAAGAGAATCTCCCTGAGATAATATCAGAGGAAGAGAGATGAAAATTGCTGTTTTCTCGGATATACACGGTAATAAAAAAGCGTTGGATAGAATAATTCAGGATATTGAAACCCAGAAACCGGATCGTGTCTATTGCCTAGGAGACCTCGTTGGTTATGGTCCGAGACCTAATGAGGTCATCGAGACGATTCGTAGCAGGGGTATTCCCACAGTTATGGGTAACTACGATGATGGCGTAGGATATGAGAGAGGAGACTGCGGGTGTGCATATGTCACCGAGGAGGAGAAGCAAAATGGTGAGAAGAGCATCGAGTGGACCACGAGACGAGTATCACCGGATAACAAGAAATACCTGAGAAGCCTCCATGAAAAGATCGAGTTCAAAGCAGATGGATACAAAATGCTTCTAGTTCATGGCAGCCCACGCAGGATCAACGAGTACCTCTACGAGGACCGTCCAGAGACGAGTCTAGCTAGACTGCTGGAATCGGTCAATGCTGATGTACTTTTGTGCGGCCACACACACAAACCATACCATAGAATAGTTAATGATACCCACATAATCAACGATGGAAGCGTGGGAAAACCCAAAGACGGAGATAACCGCGCCTGCTACACCGTAATCGATCTAGATAAAACGGTCTCAGTGGAGTTCAGGCGAGTTGATTATCCAGTTGAAGCAGTAGCCGAGGAGATCATAGAATACGGGCTGCCCGAGGCATTCGCCAAGGCTCTGTACACAGCTGGCAAGTAACTTTGTTTAAATAAACCCGTTCAACACAACCCCCAATGTACCAGATCGAAAAACTAAACGCAGACTCAGAGGATGTCAAACAATACATTGAGTCCAGCAAGGAGAAAGCGCCTCAATTCGTGGAACGATACCAAGCATATACGCTGGAAAAAGAGATGTCAACCAAGCTCAAGTGCCACAGCGGCAAATATACTATCTACGCGTTCAGCGCCGAGTGGTGTCCAGACTGCTATCGAAACATACCAGTACTAGCCCACATACAAGAAGAGACCGGCCTCAAGACCAGAATATTCGGTCACCTCATGAGGGACGCCAAGAGCTCAACAAAGCGCTGGAGAATACCACCGAGCCCAACGCAGGTTGAGGAGTTTGATTTGATAAAGATCCCATCAATGTACATTCTCGACAAAGAGGGAAACAAAGTGGGTGAGATAATCGAGAACCCGCCAACAGGGAAAACGCTGGAAGCAGCGATACTGGACATCCTCGAATCCTAACCAAATTCTTCCAGAAGGGGGGAGGGGTGTCAACCCATCCCAGCCTTAAACAAGCCTCCAATCCCTAAACCAGCCCCAGAATCCCCCAGAACACATAAAGATCAATGACGAAAAGCGCTCTGGTTACCGACAAGACAGTGCACAGACGCCGACAGGTAACCCAGAAAAAATGCGCCGAGCATCCGTTAGCCATTACCAAAACTTGACCAGTTACGGATACCTTTTTAAAAAGAGCAACAGCAAATAGATTGGGATAGGGAATGAGAGTGTATCACTCGGACTGGAAAAACTCCTCTTAGAGGAGGAAACGGATTCTAAACGCAACCCTAACCACAACGCCAGCACACGCCAAACACAAATAGTGCTAGCCATAAAGGACGTAGACAACAATGACAGATGAACCAAAAAAGGAAATGGTAGTGACACCCTGGGAAGTCAGCGGCGAGATCGACTACGATAAACTCATAGAGCAGTTCGGAGTCCAGCGTATGACCCATGAGATCGAGGACAAGATCGCTGAGCACGCCGGGTTCAAGCACCTGCAGCTCAGACGAGGAGTATATCTAAGCCACAGGGACACTGATTGGTGGATTAAGGAGTACGAGAAGGGAAACAAGGTAGGATTGTACACTGGGCGTGGACCCAGCGGACACGTACACCTAGGGCATCTCCTCCCATGGTTCTTCTGCAAGTATCTGCAGGATGCGTTTGACGCGGACTTATACTTCCAGATGACGGATGACGAGAAGTTCCTACACAGGGATGATCTCACGTTGGAGGAGACTGTTGCCTTGACCTATGAGAATGCGTTGGATGTGATAGCTTGTGGCTTGGACCCAGAGAAGACCCATATCTTCAGCGACACCGAGCACATCGGGCACCTGTATAAGATCGCGTTGAAGGTAGCGAAGAAGGTCACATATAACACCGCGAAGGCGGTCTTCGGGTTTAATGATAGCAACAACATCGGAATCGTATGGTATCCGGCGATGCAGGCAATGACGTGCTTCTTGGAGTCTGATCGAGAAGGCAGAAACATACCGTGTCTGATACCCGCAGCCATTGATCAGGACCCATACTGGAGGATGACCCGCGACATCGCTGAGAAACTGGGCTACATGAAGCCTGCCCAGATCCACGCAAAGTTCCTACCGGGACTCGCCGAGGGGGGAAAGATGAGCGCCAGCCAGCCAGAGACCGCCATATTCACTACTGATCCACCCAAGAAGGCGGGTAAGAAGGTGATGAAGGCGTTCACGGGTGGAAGGGATACAGTGGAGGAGCAGCGTAAGCTGGGTGGACGCCCAGAGGTGTGTAACGTCTATGCCTACTACTATTTCCTCTTCGAGGAAGATGATCAGGCTTTGGTGGATCGGGAGCTTGCGTGCAAGAAGGGCGAGATACTCTGCGGAGAATGCAAGAAGACGCTGGCAAAGCGGGTAGAGCTCTTCTTGACGGATTTCCAGAAGAAGCGCGAAGAAGCCCGCGAGGTGCTTGACCAGTTCCTCCTCAAATCTAAGAAGGAGGGGTGAAGTTTTATTGTGGCGAAAAAAGACGTCATCACACCGTGGGAAGTCTCGGGTGAGATAGATTACAAACGCCTCGTTGAAAGATTCGGCACCAAGCCTATTACTCATGATCTTCTAGAGAGAATGGAAACCCACTCTGGGCGACTGCATTTTATGCTCCGCAGAAACATTTTCTACTCTCATCGTGACCTAAACATAGTGCTTGATCACTATGAGAGTGGTGGAAAATTCGTTTTATATACGGGAAGGGGACCCTCTGGGCCAGTTCACCTAGGGCATCTGATACCTTGGGTTTTCACGAAGCACTTACAGAACACGTATGGCTGTAAACTCCTGTTTCAGTTTACTGATGATGAGAAAATGCTCATCAGGGAAGACTATGACACGGATATCACAAACCATTGGGTCTACGAGAACTCACTGGACCTGATGGCTCTTGGATTCGATCCGGAAAATACGGAGTTCTTAGTGAATATGAAACATACTTCCAAGTTGTTCCCAATCGCGTTGAAGATAGCGAAAAAGATCACAGGATCGACGATGAGAGCGGTCTTTGGGTTTAACGATGAGTCTAATCTGGGGATTATGTTTTTCCCTTCAATGCAGGCGGCTCCATGTTTCCTAGAATCGGAGAGGGCTGGAGAACCCGTGCCTTGTTTGATTCCAGCAGGAATCGATCAGGACCCATATTGGCGATTGACACGAGACATTGCTTTGAAGCTGGGTTACCCGAAACCAGCCCAGATACACGGAAAGCTATTACCGGGACTTACAGGGCAAGCAAAGATGTCGTCTAGCCAACCGGAGACCGCGGTTTATTTGACCGATGTGCCTGAGTTAGTTGAAAAGAAGATATTGAGCGCAGCAACTCCTGTGGATAGGATTAGTTGTCCCCTTTACCTTTACCACTATTTTCTGTTAAGCGAGTCGGATGAAGAAGTCAACGAGATGTACCATGAATGCACGACGAGGCAGAAGTCCTGTGAAGAGTGTAGGTGGGAGCTGATTGAAGTAATTAACAGATTTCTTAGGGCGCATCAAATGCGGAGAAAACTTATCCGGAAGAGTGTAGAGAAAATGCGGGAGTAAAAGATTTCCACTCTTACACCAATTATCTCTTATGAGTATCGTAAGAAAACTCAGCCAAATCGAGGAGACGCCTCATCCTTTTCTAGCAGATGTAGGCATGCGCACACTGTACTCCAAGAAGGGGGATGATGGAGATGCCACTTGTTTCGTGATCAGGTGCAGTGTGGGAGCCGAGATCGAGGAACATATCCACCCCGAGGAAAATGACATAATATACGTGTTAAAGGGAAAGGCTACCATGTGGGTGGAGGACCGGGGCAGTTTCAATCTTGAGCCCGGGGTCTTCGTCGTGGTACCCAAGAGGCTGCGGCATAGAACATATGATGTGGTTGAGGAGCTCCTCATCTATGATGTGTTTACGCCGCCCATGTTTTGATTATTTATGGATGATGATATCGTCCCGTACATTGGCTTTGATGTGTTGAACTACCGCCTCAAAGTTCTTAGGGTAACAGTTCAGTCTCATGAGGACTCGCCAACTGTTTCTGAGTATTACGATGTGGCGTTTCTCGTCCACTATCACATGTTTGAGGTCTTTCCAACGTACACTCATCTCCTCCTGTGACATGGCGATGTAGGAGCTGCCTAGGGTGCCCATTGAGCCGGCGATGGCGCCTCCTGCCGCGGTTAATTTGTTTATGTTTTTGATTCGTTGGTCTACTTCCTGTTTTGCGCCATAAGTGTTGAGGGTGTAGGTGTATGTGAAGTGGTTACGTAAGATTACTCCTGCTACGAATGTGAATAAGATGAATATTATGCCCGTCATAATTGCCCCCATCCGGATTATGTCAAGGGTGTCTCTGAAGCCGCTGAAGAGTAGTAGTAGGAGGGTGAAGGCTGTGCCTGATGTGAGTATCCAGAGACAGAAATCTCGTCCGGTGTAGTAGTCTGTGAGTATGGGTACTCGTTTGTTCCACGTTGTGACTGAGCTCATCGGGGTCAATGTCTCCGCACTCATCGATGCACAAAAAGATTGCTAGGAATGAGGCTTTTTTTAGAAACCTTAAAGGGATTCATAGAGAACCCTTTCTTATTATGTCTAGTTTGAAGGAAAACTATGAATTGCTTCTTGGACAGAGCAAGGAGCTTGCGATCGTTGGGAGCGCCGGGGCTATTCTCCAGTGGGATATGGAGACCAAGATGCCTCCCCGTGGCGTGGAGTTGAAGAGCCAGCAGTTGGCGTTTATCCAGAAGACCGCTCATCAGCTGCTTACCAGCCCCGAGGTGGGCAAGGTACTGGGCAGTATTGAGAAGGACCCAGGGTATGGTTCACTGGATCAGGTCTCGAAGAGGAACGTGCATCTGGCTCGTAAGGCGTATGATGAGGCTACCAAGCTGCCTGAGAAGCTGGTGGTAGATATTGCCAAGCAGCAGACCGTGGGTGTGAATGTCTGGAAGAAGGCGAAGGCGGCGAAGGACTGGAAACTGTTCATGCCTGAGCTCTTGAAGATGAAGGAACTCATGGAGAAACAGGCAGAGCTCTTGATGGATGTGAAGGGGGCTAAGACGCCTTATGATGCCTTGATTGATAGCTTTGAGCCCAAGATGACTGCGGATAACATTACCCGTATCTTTGATGGTATGAGAAAGGGCTTGAAGCAGGTGATGGGTAAGGTGCTTGAGCATCAGGATGCTGACACCGGTTTCCTATCGCGACCTGTTCCTGTGGGGGTTCAGGAGAAGATCGGCGATAGCATGGCTGAGTTCGTCCAATATGATGTAAAGTCAGAGAACGCCGGAGGCAGAATTGATACCACGGAGCACCCCTTCACCACGGGCTACTATACAGATGTGAGGATCACGACCCACTACCATAAGAAACAGTTCATGAGCAGCATCTACAGTATACTGCATGAGGCTGGACATGCTCTGTATGAGCAGGGGTTGCCCATGAAGTGGATGTATCAGCCTCTGGGTGTGGCTGCCAGTTATGGTGTTCATGAGTCTATGAGCCGGTTCGTGGAGAACATGGTGGGTAGGAGCCCAGAGTTCTGGACCTATTATCTGCCCGAGTTGAAGAAACT
>CAYUTB010000001.1:0-10731 GCA_964447425.1 uncultured Candidatus Bathyarchaeia archaeon | reverse complement strand
GGATGACTCTGAGGGGGTTATGCAGGATACACACTGGGCGGGTGGGCTCTTTGGGTATTTCCCGAGCTATGCGTTAGGCAACATCTATGATGGAGTCTGGTTGACGAAGCTCAACAAGGATCTGCCTAACTGGAGAGAACTGATAGCAGGTGGTAGCTTCAAGGAGATCAAGGCTTGGCTTACAGAGAACGTGTACGGGTACGCGAACCTCTATGACCCCGAGGACTTGGTGAAGCATGTTACCGGCAGGGGTCTGACTGTTGAGCCCTTCATCGAGTATCTTGATGAAAAGTTCAGCCGCATCTATGGGTATTAACCCATTTTCTTGGTAACAGTGGGCGGATACTCGGTGTATTTTTTCCTCTTTTTTGTGTGAAGACGTGTGATTTGGTTGGATTTCTGTTATCATTAAATGTTGGTGTTCCGGTTTTTTATTTGATGTATAATTATATGCGCTTCAGGTGGGGTGAGGGGCAGGATATGGATGCGTTGATGGGGGAGCTGTCTGAGGGCTTCTCGGTGAAGCGCAGGGATTTCCCGGGGAATGAGGTAGAGGTTTCGTTGTTTAAGGAGGACCGGGTGGAGTTGATGGTTACGGCTGATCGGCTTCGGGTTCACATGAATGCACACAGGGTTATTCTAAGTCAGATAGTGGAGGGGGCGTTCACTCGACGGGATATGGCGTTGAGGGAGTATGTGATGGTGAAATATCCCCGTAGCCGTCCGACGCCTTTCCCTTGGAGTTTCTATTTTGAGCCCGAGTTTGAGGTTGAGGAGAGCTAGGTTCGTCTGATGAGTAGCCCCTGCTGGTCGAAGGTGCAGTGGTAGCTGTGTATATTGTTTATTTCTTCCGGAGTGCAGCCGATGATTATTTTGATCTCGTTATTGGCTTTCTGTAGGTCTATTGTACAGATTATGGCTTGGACTCTCTCGGTGGGTTGGCTGCCTCTCCATATGTCGATGCCGTGTCCATCGCCCCCTGTGGTGTTTTCTAGGTAACCGTAGTCGTATGGGTAGATTGAGTCTGGGTATCCCGGATGCGATGTGCCTTTTGGTCTATCTATGATTATTCGGTGTTCCGAGACCAGTGTGTCTAGGTGGGTCCAGAAGCTCATCTTTGTTCATTGTTTAATTGTTGATTGGAGTTATTGACGTTATTTCTTCCAGACCCTCTCTGTGCCGGCTAACTCCTTTTCAATGATCTCGGCCAAGTTGTCTGTGCCGTAGTTGTGGATGAGCTCTTCTCTGCTAAGGGACTCGATCTCTAGGCGTCTCCACGTGTTTACGCCGACTAGGTCGTTGAACTCAGCCCATGTGACGCCCATTGAGGCGATCCTGTGTATGTCTCGTCCCGTCTTGAGTTCTTGTAGCGCAGTCATCATGGCTTTTGCTGCCGGGTAGAGGCATATCATGGGTACCGAGACGTATCGTACTCCTCGGGACTCTAGTTCCTCAAAGGTGAATGGAGGTGTCTTCCCGCCGGGTATGACGTTGAATGCAAGTGGGGCGGGTACTTTTTCGACCAGTTTCTCTACTTCCTCTAGGCTCTGGGGCGCCTCAACGTATACGTAGTCGGCTCCAGCCTCAGCGTAGGATATGGCTCGTGCAAGTGCATCCTCGAACCCTGTTACTGTCCTCGCGTCTGTGCGTGCACCTATGGCCATGTCCGGGTTCTCTGTGTCCCGGGTTTTGACCGCGGTCTTGATCTTCTGAATCATATCGGGGCTGGGGATTACCTGTTTTCCAGCCATGTGTCCGCAGCGTTTCGGCCAGACTTGGTCTTCCAGTCTTACGCTGGCTGCTCCGACACGGGCGAAGTTCTGTATGGTCCAGTGGACGTTTAGGGAGTTGCCGTAGCCGGTGTCTATGTCTACGTCTACTGGTAGGGTCACGGTGTTTACTATGGTTCTTGTGCGTTCCAGCATCTCATGGTAGCCGATTAATCCCATGTCGGGTTGGCCGATGAGTGATGCTGAGATGCCGTAGCCGGATGTGCCTACGATCCCGAAGCCTGCACGCTGGATTAGTAGCGCTGAGAGTGCGTCGTATGCGCAGGGGCGTAGGTGGAGACCCTTGCTCTGGAGTATATCTTTGAAGTTTTTGCCTTTTGAGGTCATGGTTAGGAGTGGTTTCTTTGGTGATTTAACGCTGCTTCCGAATAGTTGTATTATTATTCTACCCCGGCGTCAGATGCCCTATGAGCCTCCCAGAGGAACTGCGCAGCCTGTACTATAAGCAGAAGTACCGGATTGTGGGGGATCACAGCGCGGTTAAGACATGCCACTGGCTGAGCCGCAGCCTGAATACGAAAGGGGAGGAGCCCTGCTACAAGAACAGGTTCTATGGGATTCCTACGCATCGGTGCATGCAGATGACGCCCAGCTTGGGGCACTGTACCCAGAGTTGCCTATTCTGCTGGAGGGCGACCCCCGAGACCCTTGGCGTGGGGTGGGAGCAGACTCAGCCCGTGGAGAACCCTGATGACCCTGAGAGTATCATTGATGGGTGTCTGGCTGCGCATAGGAAGCTGCTGTTTGGATTCGGTGGTAATCCCCGTGTTGACCCTGAGATGTATAAGGAGTCGTTGGACCCGGTTCACGCGGCGATCAGCCTTGAGGGGGAGCCCACATTGTATCCGAGGCTGGGGGAGCTGGTTGAGGCTTACAAGGATCGTGGATTCAAATCGGTTTTCATCGTCACCAATGGGACCAAGCCAGAGGAATTGCGGAATCTGAGCTGTGAGCCTACTCAGCTCTATGTTAGCCTCTGTGCGCCTGATGAGGAGACGTATGAGAGGACGTGCAGACCGATGGTACATGGGGCGTGGGATAAGGTGCTGGAGACCATTGAACTCCTTGATAGTTTTAGTTGTCCTACTGTTTTGAGGAATACTCTTGTGCCAAAACTGAATATGCATAGCCCCGAGAAGTATGGGCGTTTGGCTGAGCTAGGGAACGTCACATACATTGAGCCAAAGGGGGCTATGAGTGTAGGCGCGGCTCGGGAGCGGTTCGGGTACAAGGATATGGCGTGGTTTAGCCAGATTCAGGGGTTTGCTAAGGAGATCGCTGATAGCTGCAGCTTCAATGTGGTGGATGAGCATAAGTTTAGTAACATCGTGTTGTTGAGCAGGTTGGAGAAGCCGATCCAGTTATACTAACAATTAATAATAGCGGTTGATGTATGGGTTCACTATGATTGATAAAATTGGGTTAAAGACCACCATGAATGAGTTAGTGGCGTACAAGATTCTGAAACCCGGGGAGAACGAGGTAGTTGAATGCGCGAGGCTGAGCGGCGAGCTGCACAGGCTGGGTGCACGCGCACGTGACCCTAACATCGTGCTCTATTATGATCCAAAGGATGAGCCGGGGTGTCGCAGGGAGGTTATGATTCCCATCGATAAGGCGATTGAGGGCGTTGAGTCCAAGATGGTGCCTGAGATGAAGGTGGCGTTTTTGGTGTTTATCGGTACCGATAAGCCGGTTGAGTACTACTATGAGGAGCTGTACAAGTATATTGAGGGTCAGGGTATGAAGCCCGCCAGTGATATGTGTAGCTTGGAGGCGGTGTATCAGCCTGATGAGTTTAACCTGAGCTATGGGAGTTTCATCGATGAGGATAACCCGGAGCATTGGCGTACAGAGATTATGATCCCTGTTGTGGTAGAGTAAATCCTTTTATTTTCCACATCATATTTGGATGTTCGCGCGTTCGTGGTATAGTGGTAGAATATTAGCCTTCCAAGCTAATGACCCGGGTTCGAATCCCGGCGGACGCACCAATTGCTTCAGGTTTCGTATAACAATTCAGCGTACTAGCGTATTCACGTTGGAGCGCACTCAGAAAAGCCCCCGAGAACCTGAAACGCCTATAGAAACGGTTTCTAAGAACAAACTGCGTGAAAATAGGTTAACAACTATTATCTATAAATGGGTCTCTGGCTTGGATGTTTGTTACAGTTGCCATAACAATATCTTCAGAAGGGCACACAATCACGTTTTTTAGAAGACTACTAACAGGATTAGCATAAAGGCTATTATTCCTATCAACATCTTTGCGGATTTCTGGTTTAATTTAACTGCGTCCTCAAGTTTCTTGGAGTCAACCAGTCTCATTATAAAGACCGATGTACCAAGATTGTACAGGAAGATTATGTATACTGTGAGCATCAACCTATCCGCTAACGTGAGATACCCTGTAGGCGGCAACGCGTTCAATAAACTGATGTGAAAAGCCGATGCAGCCATCAACGTAGAGACAGCGAGACTGATCCGCTGCCCAAAGTTCTGAGGCGCAATGAAGAAGGTGAGCAAAGAGATTACCGTGATCACCGTGATGGGTACGACGTTCTTTACTATCGATGATAAGAAGGGCCTGCCCACTTTTAGCTCAAAGACGTAGTTGCTGAATCCATTATCGATGAGCTTATGCTCCTGTACAATGTCTCGGAAACCCAGAAAGTTCCAGCCAACCACGTTTATACCCGGATCAACGTTTGAATCAGGGTCAACAACATATACGAGCGCTGTGCTGTTCAAGTTCTTGTGCTCGATGGTGACTGAGAGATCGTGAACCTCGAAAGGGTATCTGCTAAAATCAAAGGTTTTCAGGAAATCCCCTCTGACCCTGTATTGTAGGAAGCCCTCTTCTTCAGTGGAGTAGACGATGTCTTTAGAGGGCACCCCATTCAAGAACTCGAAATCCTGAACTTGCTTCATGGTGAGCGTGCCCGGGTCCCAGCTAAACCAGAGATAAAAATCCAGACGATAAGTGTTTGCAGCCAAGTCTACTTTCTCTATGTTTACCACTCGTACGCCGCATTGCACCTGAACTGGCTCCGCTGATACATTTGGAGCCAAAGAGTAGAGTGAAACAAGTAACAGGACCAGGATCGTTAATTTTATGCTTACATGCATGTGTTCCCGCGGTTTGTTTGTCTCTGGCATGATCCTATTGAATTTCGTCTATTGAAAAAGCTTAGCATAACAAAATGATGGCGTCGATTGCCCCGTGTTACCTTCCTTATTCAAACTGTTCCATCTTGAATGGTTTGCCGTGCCCCGGGTAAACAGTCGAGGTCTCCAGTGCCCTAATTTTCATCACACTCATATCCAATAACCCAGCGTCCTGAACCAGAGTTGCCTTCATCGGTTTCTTATCATTGTTAAACAAGTCTCCGCAGAACAAGTCTCCCTCAGCGGTTAGTATTGATGTTGAGCCCGCTGAGTGCCCCGGAGTGTGGATGACCGTGGCGTCCAATCCATATTCTTTGAGGCTCTGATTATCCTCAAGATATATGTCTGGGGTGAATTTATCGCAGTCACCGAGCCCAAAAGCCTTCATCAAAACACCGATCAACCCAATTATGATGCCGCCCTTCTCATCTACAAACATATCCCCGCTCTCTGCCATCCTCAAGTCACCTCTATGCATGGCTATCTTCGACACATACTTGTTCCTCAGATACGCAGCGCTGCCAACGTGATCCAAGTGACCATGAGTGATGATGATAAGCTTCAGATCACCGGGCTGACAACCAGCTTCATTGAGCGCTTTTTCAAGCTGCCCTCGTTTCTTCGCCAAGCCTGTATCTATGAGAAAATACCCGGCATCCGTCTGTAATAGATAACTGTTCACTCCAAAAAAGTAGTTGAGACTGATTGGGTTGATTTCCATACCATACCAAACACACGAATAGGAATAATAGCTCCTAACCGCTACCCGCGGTTGAGTTAAATGTCACCTTATGAGAGATAATTGGATGCCACTAGAAGCCGTTACCTTCGATTTCTGGGACACCCTAGTCTACAACAGAAACTACGGTGAATTCAGACTCCCAGAGCTCAAACGCGTACTCCAGTCATGCGGCTTAGAACTCAGCGACGAAGCGTTAAACGAGGCATATATGAGCGGCTTCAGGCACAGCAGAAGGGTCATCCCCGCCGAGGGCTACAGACACGTCGAGACCAGGGAAATAGTGGACAAAGTACTGGAGACCATAGGCTACAGCTCAGAGGAGACCCGTGAAACCCTCATAAAAATCTACGAGGAAGCCATCCTCTGTGACCCGCCTCAACTCAAAAACGGCGTCACCGAGGCACTGGGCTATGTTAAGGATCGGTACAAGGTTGGTTTGATCAGCGTCACAGGTGTCAGCCCCGGCAGACTGGTGCGGGAGATACTCCGAGACCATGGTATACTGCACTACTTCGATGTGTTGACCTTCAGTGACGAGGTGAAGCTGGTCAAGCCAAACCCGAGACTGTTCACGGCGTGCCTAGAAGAACTGCGAGTCAAGCCCATGAACGCGGTTCATGTAGGAGACAGCTACAAGAGCGACGTAATAGGCGCTATCGATGCTGGTATGCGGACCATCTGGGCGAAGACACGGGAACAGGAGCAGAAACCCGGCTATGTCGCTGATGTCATTATCGGTAGTCTGCTTGAGCTCCCCGAGACCCTCAGAGCTTTGGAGTGAGTGCGCCTACCTGCTCCATGTAGAGCCTGTACTCGTCACCAAAATGATCTAGGAGCAGCTCTTCCTCTCGCCTAGAAACCATAACATACCCGGGGATGGCGACCCACGGGAACAGGGTGAACCACATCTGCCAGATCAAAGTGACCCCTATGATCATCAGCATATATCCGAGGTAAGAAGGGTGACGAACAATCGAATAAGGTGCCACTGTTATGAGCCGTTGATCATTAGACATAGCCCATGTGACAGCGTATCTGCCACGCACAGTCACACTCCACGCATGCAGCACGCAGCCACTGAAAAACTGGAAAAGCCCAAAGCCCTGAGCCACCCCGATACCTATATCGATGTTTCCGGTAAAGCCTAACGCGATTAATGCAAGTGACTCTGCGAACATACCAAGAGACCCTAGGAGAGCGAGGATGAAACCCGTGCTCACTGGGCTATCGGATCGGTCTCGGGTGACCTTTTCCTTGTTTTTTAATACGTTCTGCAGGCTGACTCCCCAGAAGAGGATGAGCCCATGAAGAAGAATCACGGATATGGGCGCCATGTCTGTATCGTGGTTTCTGTTGATTTAATGGATGCTATGGTTAGTTTCGGTAAAACATTAATATGTTAACCATTATTGGTTTACTGATGGTTCTTTATGCGCTCTACCAGTCCGCTTTGATATATGGCGCGGTGGTAGGGTTCCTAGCCTTAGGATTTAGACTAACCCAGGAATCATCGGGTTACATGAACTTGGGCTACTCAGTCAACTTAGGCATAGGGATGGCGTTCGGATTCATTGTGATTCAGCAACTAAATATCATACCAATACTTGGTGCCCCGTCCTCATTCATACTCACAGGGTTATTCAACGTACTCGTCTACACGCTATTTTACAGGAGAATGGAGTTACGGAACTACTCTGAAGCATTGATCGCGCTATTCGGACTCGTCTCAATATATATCGCTGAAAATGGTTTAACAGTAGTCGAGTACCTGATGCGGATATCTTTTCCGTCGGAGTACTGGTGTGGACAGGCTCCGATCAGGTTTTCTTCTCAGCATCTCCATTACAGGGTTTCGAGTGCCGGTTTTTTCATAGATGGTTTGGTAGAAATACTGGTCATATTCTCTGTAATCATTCTCCTATTTCGCTGGATATATTACACTAAACACGGCGCATTGCTAAGAGCAGTTGGGGAGAATCCCAGTCTAGTCGAGGTTTCTGGCATCAGTTCACTAAAAATCAAAAATTATGCGTGGTTCATAGCCGGAGGTCTGGCTGGAATCGCCGGAATAATCTCCCCATATGTAATGAAGGGGGAGATGGGTCGTGATGTGCAATTATTATTTGTACCTATGGTAGTTGCATCGATCTGGGCTGAAAAAAGAGAACCATGGATTGCTGGACTCGTAGGTATGTTTATCGGATTTGCCCATCTAATTTTGCTAACGTGGGGACAACAATACATAGGTGTCTGGGTCGGCGAGTACTGGAGTGTTGTACCGCAAATTTTCCTAGTAATTGTTCTATCTATGAAGGATAGGAAGCTGCAGATTCCTAGTTGGTTGAATCCACGTAGACAGTGATCCGATCTGGATCAACGGTGAATGGGTAATCCGCTGCGTTAAGCTCGTCCAGTGATAATCTCAGCCAGTCTCCGAACTCGCCTTTGCTTGTATTATCAGGGTCCATTGTCTCTGTGTTATCCCCGTTCTCCGAGGCTATCCTGCAGAGAATGTTCTTTGACGCCCAGTAATCAATAGCAACAGGGTCAACACTAGCCGCGATTATATTGGTCTCAGTAGCGTGCATATACGGCGTCTTTGGTCCATCCTTGGGGAGGGCGTTCACATAGATAGCGTCAACGATGTTCAGCGTCGGCACACGAGTCTGAGCCATCAACGTCCCCATGGCACCCTTACCCACGGCGCTGTGAATCCTGTACCCGAGACCAGCCGAGAGCTTGTCAGATGGCACACCCATATAATGCTTCACCGCCCCAGTGACCCCGTAGATCATATGGGTCTTAAGCACAGGCACACTGATGACCTTGAGCCGATCCACATCATAATCCTCGATCTCGGGTCTGTAGACACCGTATTTGAAGCTAATCTGAGTCCCAAACGGAGTGGTAAACTTGGGATACGAGACAACGGTGCTCGTTGAGGGGATTATATTGGTCTGGACCACGTAGCCGTCCTCGTCGTCGCCCTCCGCGAACTCCTGAACCACATTCGAGGTGATTGTATCCCATAGATAGGTAGAGACTCTGTAATCAGCGTACATATCAACAACGTCCTGAATGCTCTGAGTCTGATCCTGAGCATTGCTCACACCCCAGTCCAAGCTACCACCACGACCAGCTCCACCGTACTGAGCCTGCCCGTTATCAGCCACAACAATCTCGCCCTTCCACCCATCAGGGTGATCGATAATCGCCTTGATAATGGATTTCACGAGGTCTGTGTTAGTGCCTCCTCGCTCATCCCACTGACTGTTTACCTTGATAATCACCACATCATTGTTGCCGATGAAGCCCAACGGACCCTGAGCCGCATCCTCCTCTGCTGACTGGTAGAATGGCTGTCCTTCTTCATCCATCAAACGGATGAGGCGCTCAACTCCATCATCGTTGCCATTGGTTCCCGTAACGGCGTAGATGACTGATGGGTTCGGCTCTGTGGCTTCCACTGGTTCTATATTGAGTTTCACTGGGGTCAATTCACTAATATCACCGTCATTGAGCCTCATATACCCATACGCCCCACCCCCAATCAACAAGACAACCAATACCGTCTTCCAGTGCTCCCTGAAACGATCCACAGGAACCAAAGCCAACACAGGGCTTAGGTAGGTCATTGTCCAGAGGTTAGCGTTAAAAACAGCAGCCTGCTGACAGGGATAAACAGCGCGACTCGGCTTCAAACCGGTCCTGATAACATACCAGATGAGACACCCCAAGCCAAAGAGGAAGAAATTATCCCTGACCCGCCTCAGAAGCCTCATGGATTATTCTCAAGGCGCGGGGTTTATCATATTTTGCTAAGCCTGAATGCTCCCAATGCCCTCTGTAACCATAATGTACAACGCCCCGAGGTTACACGCAAGCCCCACGCTGCCAGCGATCATAGCCAACTCACTCGCCGACTCAACGCCGAGAAGCCTCAACACAATCCCCGCCAACTTATGACTCCTCACCACGCCACCCACAGTACCCACACTCATAGGCATCTCAAGAACACCCAGCAGATCCCCGGACTCTGTTTTCACCCAACGAGTCAACGGTCTATAAGCCCCAGTGATGGCTGCGTAGCTATGCGCCCCAGCCTCAACAGCACGGGTGTCGTTGCAGGTAGCCAGCAATAACCCGATTATCCCATTCATCACACCCTTGTTGCTCGTAGAAGCCCTGTAAGGGTCCGCCCAAGCGAAGGCATCAGCCTCGATGATCCTGTCAACCACATCCACGCCCACCCGCTCCTTGCTAACCTCAGCCGAGACCCTAACCATACGCTCAGTGGCTAGGTTACTGAGTATCCTCATATTCACACGCCCACCAGTGATCTTCTCAACAGTCGGCGCTATCAGCTCACACATGGAGTCCACGAGGTTTGCCCCCATGCTATCACGCACATCCACGTAGATCTCCACGATCAACATGGAACCAACCGCGGATTCAAGCTGCTTAACGCGGAGATCAACAGCTTTACGGGTGGCGCTGATGGTGTTTGCGTCCACAAGCAGCGCCTCACGTTCACCGAGCACGGCTTTAACAGCCGCATCCATATCAGGCACATCCAGTACCTGTATCTGCCCAATCATAATGTTGCCAGTTGTCGAGGCGACGAAGTTGTCGACCAGCCCCGCGCCGGTAGAGGCTTGAGTGATGACGCTCCGCTCCTCGGTGGCTATTGGTACCAATACCGGTCTACCGTTGATAACAAGGTTCTCCGCCAACCCGATGGGTATCCGGGTTATCCCGATTACGTTCTCACGCATCTGGTCAGCCATCTCAAGGTCCAGTCCACCGGTAATGGTCAATACCTCGTGCTCAACCTCTGACAACTGTTTATGGAAGTCTCGGAGTTTTTCCTCAGTGAACATCTCAACTCATAAAGACGGGTCTAGGATAAATGTTACACCCAGCGAGTGATTTTTATTGAATGATCACATTGACCCCATATGAAATCGAAGACCCTCGCCTTAACCCTCATAATATTATCGCTGATACTGGTGCAAACAGCATCCGCCTCAG